>CAYFSO010000010.1:0-28477 GCA_964345775.1 uncultured Leptospiraceae bacterium
GAGCCCTCTTGCAGCAGGAAGTTAGAAAAAGAGAAAGAGAACAAGATCTTTATGATTTATTTATTGTACTGGATATATGCTCTCTTGCTGATAAGGTATGATTTGCAGAATTTATTTATCATCTTCGTATAGCTGAATATTCAATATCACTCAGATTTCGTTCTGCTCAAGTTGTGCCAGAAGTTATACAGGTTTTTGGCGGTTTAATTCAAGTAAAACGTGTTCGCCCGCACAACCCTACAGATCCAACTGCGGCACAGTCCCCTCCGACTGAAGCTCCTCCGGGTCAACCTCGATGGACATACCCGACATGGCCTTTACCGGGCAGGCAAGCTTGCACAGGCCGCAGGCCACGCATTTTTCAGGGCAGAATTCAACTTCCATGGTTTCCCTGTTTATGGAAAGGGCGTCGGTGCGGCAGACGGCGGTACAGGCCCCGCAATGGGTGCAAAGATCCTCGTCACGCTTGATGCGGTTGGCCAGTATTTCAACGATCACCCCTTCGCTGCGAACGTAGGCAAGCGCGTTCTCGAGCTGTTCCTCGCTGCCGGTAAGCTCAAGGATGATGCGGCCTTCCTGCTTGGGCAGTATCTTTGATTCCAGCACGTTGAAGACCATATCGTGATCCTTCACCAGCCGGTATATGATGGGTTTATACATGATCTCCTGGGTGAATATGAGCAGTACGTTCTTTTTCATCATGTTTGAATGTCCTCCTGGTTCTTCTTCCATAACTATATCACGTTTTCAGTTATTATCATGACCTTCCTGTTCAGGCGGTGTCAGTTCCATCTCACCCTGCATGGCCATGGTATCCCAGTAGATGCAGAGTATCCCCTTCACGCCGGGGACGGACATACCGTACGACAGGGCCCCCTGCAGGTCGTCTTCCCCGGAAACCAGGTTGCATGCCCCGGTGGCCACCGCGTCTGCAAGGGGGGCCGAGGACGATGTAACGGTTACCAGGTCGGCCCTGCCAAGGCTGAAGGAGTGGCCGAAACGCCCCGATGATGAGCAAATGCCAAGGGGTGTCTGCTGAGGCAGTATTTTCAGGTTAAACCTGCCCGAAAAGTCAGAACGCCCGGCGTACAGGCTTACGCTGGCAGGTTCGGCAAGCTTCATCCAGATGTCACCGCCGTTCTCGATTATCACCTCTGCGGATGCTTCTGCTATCATCTCTCCCACCATCTCTGCCACCGCGCCGGCCACTGCCGCCATGGGGCCGGTGCCGGATAACCGGGATGCCCGGTACATACGCTGAATGATCTCGCCGGCGTCCTCGATCTCGTTAATTGGCGACATTGCCGTAAGGAAATCCGGCTGCCTTTCAGCGTGTTCCCTGATCTGCCCGCGAAGATCCGCGACCATGGTCTGGGCCGCTTTACCTCGGTCAACAGTGGAACGTATGTACAGGTCGGTTGTTTCAACTTTTACACTGCAGCATTGCCAGCGTTCTGACGCGTCATGCTGCCTGTACCACCGTTCACCGTTACTCGTTGTCATCATGCCGCACGTAATCCGCCGAGGGTAAATGTATCTGCGGCTGGCCGATGGTGAACCTGCCGGAGGTTATCCACTCTTTCAGTTGTCCCGCTATCTTTTTTGCCACGGGATAGCTTGACATGGGTGAAGAGGGCACCTTTCTGCCCAGTATCTCGATGGTACCTGATTTCAGATCCGCGTAGCTAACCTCGGCCAGTGACCTGTTGATGGCATTGGGGTAGTCGATGCCGTAGTCCATCACCTGGCAGTACAGGTCCTTGTCGGATACGCCGGTGAAGTACGCCAGGTCCTCGTTCAGTATGGGAATTGGTACTCCTATGCCAACCATGAGGGAGGTGCCGTAACCGGTAAGTGAAACACCGCGTACATATTCCGGGGACATCTCTTTCATGTCACCGGTCACCGACAGGGTGCCGGCACCTTCTTTCGGCACCCCGTTGGTGCCGCGCAGCACGTCAGCCGAATGCTGGGTGCCCCGCCATGCCACCGCGCCAACCGCGCCGCCAAGGAATATCTTTGTCCCCACCCCGATGGTCCAGTAATATGGATCATTGAGCAGGGGTGAAAGCTGCCCGGCGCTTGAATAGGTGGCGTTGCCAAGGTTGGGGCGCAGTATGCCAAGGTAGGTATACACGGTTTTGGTAGACTGGTTCACCGCGCAGTTGTAATTCTGGTACGAGTTGCGGGGATTGAACATGTACACGTCCCGCAGATCATTTATGGTCAACGTGGTTTCGTAGTCGGTAAGGGGATAGCAGTCTGTACCGTACGCCTTTGCATTGAAACGGACCTGTTTCCCGGCGATGAGGTCTTCGATGACATGTCCCCCGCCGTACGAGAACCGGCCCGGGTGTACCATGTTGAGAGGATCGTTCTCCTGCACCTGTGCTGCCCCGATGAAGATATCCACTGCTGCAAGGCCGGCATAGGCCTCAACGTCGTTCAGCCAGGCTTTCGAAGCCTTGATCTTTGGCTTGGTATGCCCGAAATTGATGAATGCCCCGGACGAACACATGGTGCCGAAGGTGCCGGTTGTCACCACGTCCACCTTCTTGAAAGCGCTCTTGTGACCCTCGTCTTTCACGATGGAGGTCATCTGGTCGGCGGTCACCACCACCGCGTCGCCCTTCTTTATTTTGCTGTTTATTTCTTCGTAACTCTTCTTTATAACAACATCGCTCATCGGCGTACTCCTGCGTGATAAATTCATTGTAAGAGTGTTAAGGGTACGGTATGGTTTCGTCCAGTCAAATTATTTTTGTAAAAGGATCACTCCCCCGAAGAAGGCGAAGAGGTTATTTCTGAATATAAATTTTTATTGCAACAGCAGGCGGCATGCGGCATGATTGCCTATCACTGAAGTGAAAAGGAGCAGTTATGGCAGCGCGTGTTTTGGGATACAAGGACAATGAACGAATAATTGAAGCGGGTAAGCGCGAACAGCGCATGTATATAATTCTTGACGGGCAGGTAGAGATATCGCTGACAGACGGGAAGGAGAAACTGGTGGTGGCAAACCTGAAAAAGGGTGATTTCTTCGGGGAGATATCCCTTTTCAACAACTCGCCCCGAAGCGCAAACGCCCTGGCAGTGGGGGAGGTGAAGCTTGCCTATATCGACAACCTGCAGCAGTTGAAGGCTTTCCTGGTGAAGAACCCGGGGTTCGCGGCAAAGATGGTGCACATACTGGCGCAGCGGCTGGCAAAGACCGACGAGATACTTATGGGCAAGGTCTCCGAGATCAACCGCCTGAAACTTACCGTGTAAGCCGGTATTGCCATGAAATATCTTTTCGGACCTGTACAGTCGCGCCGACTTGGCCTTTCCCTGGGTATTGACCTTGTCCCCTATAAAACGTGTACCCTGGATTGTGTTTACTGTGAATGCGGTAAGACCACCTGCCTCACCTCGGAGATAAAAGAGCATGTACCCACCGAAGAGGTGCTCGACGAATTGCGCGAGTACCTTTCAGAAGAGCCAGACCTGGATGTACTCACCTTTTCCGGATCGGGTGAGCCCACACTCCACGGCGGCATTGGCGAGATCATTGGTTTTCTCAAGGACAATTACCCCGGCTACCGGGTGGCGGTACTTACCAACGGTACCCTTTTTTGGGATGAGAATGTGCGCCGTCGGGTATTGCGTGCCGACGTGATAATCCCATCACTTGACGCGGCGGTTGCCGAAACATTTGAGCGGATAGGGCGGCCGGTGAGCACGGTCACGCTGGAGCGGACAATTGACGGGCTTGAAAAATTGAGAAAAGAGTTCACCGGAAAAATTGTGCTGGAGATCTTTGTACTTCCCGGTATCAATACTTCACAAAAAGAGCTTTCAAAGTTGAAGGACGTGATGGGCCGCATCGGCCCCGACGTGATACAGTTGAACAGGCTTGACAGGCCCGGAACCGAAGACTGGGTTTCCACTGCCGACGATGATACCCTGCAGCAGGTGGCGGAGTATCTCCGTCCTTTCAATGTTGAAACCGTTGGCAAACCTGTATACCGGGTGCGTGCAAGTGGTAACCAGGAAAAGCTTGAAGAGTCGGTGATAGCGGTACTGTCCCGCAGGCCGTCAACCACCGAAGACCTTGCGTCAACACTTGGAATGCGGCGAAGCCAGCTGAGCAAAGTGCTTCATGCCCTTCGGGAAAAAAACCAGGTGGAGGAGTACCAGATGGAGCGGGGCTGGTTTTACCGCCTGAAGCATGACGGCGGTGCGTGATCAGAGTGCAGCTGCGATTTTATTTGCGATGGCACTGGTGGCTTTGTGCAGCTGATCTTTCTGGGCAACCGTTTCAGATGCGTACATGATGATCCTGGAGGTCTTCTGCTCTACCAGCCTGGCTGATACGCGATAACTGTTCTCAAGCTGTATCACCGATCCAAGAAGAATATACTTTACCTCGTTGATCCTGTTGTCCTGTATTTGCTGCAGCAGGGCAGCTTTTCCAACAGCTTCTCTTTCATTGAGGGTCTCTATCAGGCTCCTTTTCAGCCTTTCTGCCATGGTACTGCCGGTTTTATCTGAGGAATGGAATTTCCCGATGGCCAGCTGGTATGATACCGTATCCCTCACGTAAGCTTTTCCAGGTGTAACAGGTACGATGTTACTGTTCTCCTGGCCGGGTATCACGGGTTTTTCATGTTCGGTGGATCTCAAAATGTCCTGTACATACCTTATGGTGTAATAGGTTCCCGCTGATACGGTACCGGTGGCAAGCATAAGCGCGGTTGCTGCCGCGATGGCACTTTTGCTCATGGAGAGTGGAATTCCAATTCGCCTGGAAAGATAAAATATTTTAAGGACAGGAACCAGCAACAGGCTGTATTTCCCTTTTGACCTGAGAATGGCAACCAGTGTTTCCCGTCTCAGAACTGCCATTTTTTCCCTGCTGCCAGGTGGCAGCTCCTGCTGCAGGTGGTATTTACGGAATAGTTCTTTTATAAGATCGTTTTGCTTCATAGAAGATCTTCCATGTTCTTGACACCCCGCTTCCTGAAGTATTCTGAAAGACGTTGTGTAACCAGGCCGTACCGGTACCGAACCTGTCGAACGGTATATCCAAGAGCATCCGCGGCCTCTTTGTGGGTGTACCCGTAGATGGCGATGAGTTCAAAAAGGATGCGTTCCCGTTCATCATGGTAGTTATCCATGTCTTCAAGGGCGTCCTGTATCATTATCCTGGTATCCCTGAAGCCGTTCACAAAGACAAGGTTCATGTCCTCGAATAGTTCGTCCATGCAAACAGCATTCCCTTTATTTCTACGATAAAACTCGAAAACCACGTACTTCATGGCTCCAAGAAGCCATTTACGTGGATTTTCAATCTCTTCGAACTTATCGTAAAACCTGGTAAATATCTCCTGGCATATGTCCTTCACCTCGTGGGAGTCATTCACTTTCGTGTTAACCACGCTGTATACCAGTGGATAATAGTCATTGTAAATATCCGTGAATATTCCTGTCTTTTTCTCAAGTAATGCCATGGCACAATATATCTTTATGTTATTTTCCCCAGGACGCCTCGTTAAACCGGGAAGCATTATATTTACCCTTCTCAAGATCCTTGTTGATCAGGGTTTCATCCATTACATCAGAACATCCGGAAGATGTTATAGGTAATAATGCCATAAAAATAAGTACATACCTGTACATATTGACCTCTTTCTCGAAGATTGTTTTGTTATGAAATCAGAACAACATGGTAATCCCGGTGTTCAGTGATACCAGCTGCCATGGTTTTCCCGAGTCAAAAAAAATGATGTATGAAGGGGCGATGTTCAGGTACCAGCGGTGGCCAAGAAGTATCTCAAATGAACATCTTCCCGTGAGCATGGGATTGAAGAACAACCCTTCACTGTATTCATGGTTTCCATGGGTACGGACTTCCACGGTATCATAACGGACATGTGAAACGAGGTATCCCCCGCCGGCTTCTGTTGTCATGCGAACAGTCCCGGATAGCTGAACCGGGTATCCGGCTGCAAGGGTAAGCGGGAACATGTAAAAATGATCAACTGAATTATAATATGATCCCGGCATGAAAAAGCCCGCCGAAAAGATCAGGGGATACCTTTGCCGAATAATGTCATTAAACCTGATATCAAGCGAGACCCCGGGCCCCCCGTCAAGCAATGATGCCAGTTCCCCAACGGGATACATGAAGGTGGTATTTAACGTGGCATTTATTTTGCCGGTTACTGTTGTGTATCCCGCGTAAAACAGCTGTGCGCGTTCTACCATCCTGGAGACAGCGTGTTCCAGGCCGGCTTCTCCCCTGCTGTTATGGCTCATGGAAAGGTCAACGGTACCTTTACCGGTATCCACGATGCGCAGGTCTACCCGGTAACCGTGGAGACGGCTTAACGATCCCGTTATCACTTTTTTTACGGCTGTTTTTTTCCCGAATCGTGAAAGGCATTCTAAACTTTCACATTCTTCCTGGTCAAGATGGCTTTCCTTCAAAAATATGTCAGTTTTCTCTTTTTCAAGAAGTATGAATATGCCGGACTCGAAAAGCCTGTGATACAACATATCCCGTACGGCCATGGCAAGGGAAGGTGAACAGTTATGTGCCTGTATTTCCATCACCGCCACGGGTATCCCGGAACTCTCTTTGCTGTCTTTTGCGTCCTGTCCATGCGGTGACGGGAACGAATCGGACGCGTAGATCATCATCAACAGTGTTATATATACGGGGCTCAGTTTCATTTTCATGAGATCAGTACTTGATTATAAAGTGTGTAGCAATATTCCTGGGCCTGGTTTCGCTCCCGCCGAAATCATCTGTTACAGCCGGCCTGGTACGGTAAAACAGGTTGTCACCGTATTGGTCCCTTCCGGCGTTACCATATGGAAGAAAGTATTGATGATTATGTTCTTTCAGCTCATCGTACTGGTACGTCCCAATGCCTTCGTCGTGTGGGAGTATCCTGTTGGGGTTCCCTGACCTGTTGTACCAGACCCTCTGGTCAAAATCGGGGTCGGCGTATATATCGTCCCTGTTCTTTTTTCCAACCCTGTTGGTTCCCCGCAAAAACATGCCCCGGAGGTCGGGAAGGTTGAAGGTGGTGACACCGTCCCCCTCGCCGAAGTTAATTGAAATTACCGAGAAGAGCATGGCGTATTCTTCCCTGCTTATTTCACTGCCATCACAGATGAGCCATCCCCCGGGTACCCTGTCACTTGTTCCGCCAAAAGGCATGATGCTGCCAACCGGGGCGGGGGTTACTTTTTCCAGTAACGTATTGATCCTGTTCTGCAGAACCTGGAAATTTGCGTTTACCTGGCTTGCTGAAATGACATCACCTGACCTGAAAACATGGGGTACACTGACCGGTGATGTGCCGGCGAAGATGATACTTCCCAGTAAAAACGACAGTATCATGGCGAAGATGTACCGGGCGGTACCATGTCCTGGTATATGACAATTCCCACGCATTTTGCGCACTCCTCTTGTAAATATCTGGAATGACCATCAAGTTAGTAAACCGCTGAAAGCAATGGCAAAATGGTTAACAAAATAATACTTGTGTTATCTATATATGAGCTGATAGTGACAATATTTAAAAAAGAACAATTATTTTCAAGAATAATTGCAAATTTTCACCTGTATTTGCAAAAAAAATTTTATCAGACGGTTTGAAAAAAAGAATAATACGGTAAACTGCTTGACGTTCCAATAAAATGCTTGAAATAAGTCCATATATGTTCATAATGCGTTGAGACAGAAATAAAACAGGAATATTCAAATGGCGCGGAAAAAAGCTGAAAAAGAAGAAATGCGGAAAATGCAGATCGTACAGGCTGCGTACGAGGTAATTGCATCAAAGGGGTACAATAACTTTACCGTTGAGGACATCGCAAATAATGCGGGCCTTTCAAAGGGCGGGGTGCTGCATTACTTCAAGACCAAGGAAGATATCCTCATTCATCTCCTTGAGCAGATCTACATAATCATTAAGGAGAACATAAACAGGCGGGCAGCCAAGTATAAAACGCCGGAACGAAAGCTTCGTGCCATTGTCATCGCGTTCATCGTTACGGCCAAGCGCCATCCCGCTTTCTACACGGTGCTGGTGGATTTCTGGGCACAGGTTCCCATAAACGAACGGGTGAAGTCCATAAATACGCGGATTTACGAACAGCTGTGTGATGAGATCCGCAAGGTTATAGATATGGGTATTGAGCAGGACGTGTTCAAAAATGTAAATTCCGTGAATGCTTCATACGCCATAGCTGCCATGGTGATGAACGTGGCCATACAGTGGACATTCAATCCGGGGCTGTATAACATAGATCATCTTGCAAAGAACTGCATGAAGATGATCATGGCATACCTTACAGCGGAATAACCAGCCTCGCGGTAGTCTTGTGCTCCTCGTCGGTATATACCGCGAAGTTGTTATGGGGGATATCGATACTCTTCAGCAGCACTACCACCATGGACAATCCCAGACCCATTCCCTCGGCGATAGGATCGGGGTTTTCCATGTAGAATTCTGCTATGCTGTCGTAATGTGAAGACTTTTCGATACGTTCATGTATGCGTTTCAGCTCTTTCGCGGAGAGGGGCAGGTTGTTGATAACGTCAATTATCAGCTTTCGTCCCTGCATTTTCAGGTATACCCTGGTGGATAGCCTGTATTTCTTTGACTTGACCCCGTACCTGAGCAGTGCTTCCTCGTTCAGGATCTTCCGCACCCGGGTGACCACTTCCATTGGATCATCGGGATTCTCGATCTCTCCTTCCTTTATAAGAATGAACTTGGCATTTGCCTTAACGGCGTTGGCTATCAGCTCCTTGACGCTGGAGTATACGGGGGTAAGGTAATCCTGCTTTTTGAATTTTTCCAGTATCTTGGCAAGGGCAAACTGTATGTTCTTCTCGGTTTCTTCAAGAATGGAATAGCTGATAAACACCAGGTCCTGCCCGCTGTTTATGGCTGAAATGATCTCGTTCTTGATCTCCGGTTGTGTTATCGTGCTATCCATCAATATACATGTCGGCAGTAGTAGTTTGATATTGCAGTACATATTGTACTAAACGGCGAATTTATGTGCAAGAAGAAATTATTTTTTCGGATAACCGGGAAAACGCGAATAACGTTAAGGTGGTGGAGAAGTTCTTTATGATCTTTTTACACTGTCTCCGTGTTAAGATCCGTTGCAAAGACGATTGACTTTTTCCCGGAGCGTGTGCACAATGTCCCATCATTGCATTAAATAATTACACATAGACAACGAGGGGAAAGGGAAGATGGGTGAAATAATATTTCCATCGGTTCCATCTTTAATAAGCATAACATTACTGGGAGCACTGTTCGGGCTGATCCTTTCGATCGTAAAAAAAACCTTGAAAGTGGAAAAGGATCCACGGATCGAGAAGATAGACGAGGTGCTGCCGGGAGCCAACTGCGGCGCCTGTGGATTTCCGGGATGCGCGGGATATGCCGCAAGTATTGTCAACGACGATGTTCCCATCAACCTGTGCCCTGTGGGCGGAAGTGAGACGATACAGAAGATCGCCGACATTATGGGCATGGAGGCGGAAGAATCATCCACCAAGATCGCCAGGGTTCACTGCCAGGGCGGGAACGATGTGACAAAGATCAGGTTTATTTATGATGGCCCGCTCAGTTGTTCTGCCGCGCAGCTGGTTGCCGGCGGATACAAGGTATGTGAGTACGGATGCCTGGGCCTGGGTGATTGTGTACGTTCATGCCCCTTCGATGCCATTCACATGAATGATAAAGAGCTGCCTGTTGTTGATCCCGAAAAGTGCACGGGGTGCGGGAACTGCGTGGAAGCATGCCCCAGGAATATCATAAGCCTCCTGGACAGGCAATTCGACGTGTATACCATCTGCAGGAACAAGGAGAAGGCACCCCGAATGAAGAAAGGGTGTTCCGTGGGGTGTATCGCCTGCAAGCGCTGCGAGAAGGTATGCAAAACCGAGGTGTTCGCTGATAACGATGATGTTGAAACCGCGGTAAGGGTTGTTGACTTCCTGGCGATATTCGATTATGAAACATGTATCAACTGTGGAAAATGTGCCGAGGTGTGCCCGCAGGACGTAATAGATTTTAAACAAGAAACAGCAGACGTGAAATGAAATCACTTGATGAAATGACAGGAGCAGAACGGGCGGCCGCCCTTCTTGTGGCCCTGGGGCCTGATATTGCTTCGGAAGTAATGAAACATCTTGATGATGACAGCATAAGCAAGCTGGCCGGCGAAATAGCACGGATCGATGCCCTGACCCCGGAAGACAGGGAGGAACTCATTGGTGAGTTCCTTCTTGAGCTGAAAAAGAAGAAGGGCAGTGTGTCAGGCGGCCAGAACGTGGCCAAAGAATTGCTGTATTCCGCGTTCGGAGAAGATAAGGCCCGGGATATACTTCGCAAGCTAACCCACCAGGACCTCGAACGCGGGTTCGACTTTCTTGCCGATATAGATGCCGAAATTATTGTTTCCCTGATCCAGCACGAACATCCACAGACGGTTGCGGTAACGCTGGCCCACCTGCCGGCTCCAAGGGCGGCGGAGGTGCTCAAGGGTTTGCCACAGGACATAACAAAGGAAGTGACGGTGCGGATGGCAAAAATGGACAAAACGTCTCCGGACGCGGTCATAGAGGTGTCCAGGGTGCTCAGGAAGAAATACGATGAGCATCTTTATGCCGGCAGGGATATGGCAAGGGCGGGCGGACTCAATTCGCTGGTTGATATAATGGGGCATATGAGCGGAGACCAGGAAAAACGCATGATGGAGTACTTTGACACCGCCATGCCCGAGATATCAAGCGAGATCAGGGCCCGTATATTCACCTTTGAGAATGTGATGAACCTTACCAATCCCGAGGTGCAGGTGCTCATCGATGAGATCGGTGATGATTACGTGATCGCAAAGTCTTTGAAGGGGGCCGGTGACGACCTGCGATTCAAGTTTGTGAGGAACATGAGTAAAAATCGTGCCACCGACGTGGTGAACGAAATGGAGGTCATGGGGCCGGTGAGACTGAGCGAGATCAACGAGACCCGTGACGAGGTAGTGAGGAAAATGCGTGAACTGCATGATGCAGGTCAAATTAACCTTCGTAAAGAAAGGGAAGAATACATAGAATAATACGGGGAAAGGGGCCATCGGCCCCTTTCTTAATAAGCTTATTGCATCTTTTCGGGGGTATCGCCCTCTTCTTTCATGTCCCCTGGTTCAGGCGTGTCCATCATCTCGGGGGGCTGGTTCGAGATATCTTCAATCTTTTTTCGTGCAAGTTCCGCGAAAAGGGTGGTACTGTCAGCAAGGTCCTCAAGAATGTCCATTGCTTCTTTTTTAGTCTTTTCCTTGTTTTTCTCGTTAAGCAATGCCATGGCTTTCTCGTACATGGTTGCGTCCACAACCAGGTCCATGTCGGTGCTGTAGCCGCTGTCGGTCCACTTCTCTTTTACAAATTTTCCGTTTATTCTGCCGATGAATACTTCAACCCAGTTAGCCTTTTCCCCGGTGATAAAACCGATGGTTCCCCTTGGTACCTCGAAATACACCTTGCTGGTGGGGGTAGGGCGCACGTGCAGCTTTACTTCGTCTTCCACAAATACAATTGGCTTGTCGGCCAGGAACCTTGACTGGGTATAGCCGGTTGAGTCGTCAGCCAGTTTCACTTTTGCCACTTCAATGGGGTTTTTCTTGCCCTGCACCTGTACTTTTCCTTCTTCTGATAACAGGTCTACCGACTCGGCCTTCTCAAGCGTTGCCAGCCAGTCGTTGAAGTGCATGTCCTTGTACACTGCCAGGCGAAGGGTGGCATATTTTTTCGCCAGCGGCATTTCTTTCTCAGGTTCAGGTTTTTCCTTTTTGCATCCGATCCCGGCAAACAGGATAATTACCGCAATAAGAGAGATGATCTTTTTCATTTTTCCTCCATAAGTATCTCAATTGTTTTCTTGTAGTGGGGCAGGTGATCATGTAAATATCGATCAGGATAGTATTTAAATCTTTGTATACGTGAACGTCAAGCATTTTGTCAAAAACTGCCTGAGAAAGGAGATCATTGATGGCTGTATATATGTATGGTCCCGTCAGATGATATTCTCCTGTACAGCTTTTTTACGCTGCTGTCATACGTGCCGGTACTTCCGGGCCGGTACAGCTTCATGACTTTTTTCACGTAATGAATGGTGGACTTGATAGGTGGAACCGACCAGTTCTTCTTGACCCGGCCCAGGCCGGCATGATAGGCCGCCAGGGCAAGCGGGACATCGTCCTTGAAATATTTTAAGAGGTGGGCAAAATGCCGTATACCCGCGTCAAGGTTCTGGCGGGGGTCAAAGGGGTCATCTACGTCGTAGTAATGGACAATCTCCTGCATCAGCTGCATCAGCCCCATGGCGCCGGCCACGGATACGGCATTGGCATTGAATCCTGATTCAGCGCTGACGATGCAGCGAACCAGTTGGGGGTCAACCCCTTCACGTCCTGCAATTTCTTTTATAAGATGATCATACCTATTGTTTGAAAAACGGGTTGTTTTTCCGGGAACAGAAGGCGAGTGCCCTGAATAGAACTGGATTGTCCCGTCCTTTCCCTTGCGGCTCTTTATCCCGGCAGCGGTAATAGTATTGATAGAAAATACCACAACCAGGATGCATACGAGTATATGTGGAAGGTGCGGTCGCATGTAGTACAATATAGTACATTGTTTCAGCATGGTACAGTACTTTTCCATGTAAATAATATACCTTGCAATAGTAAAGTTGATCATGTATATTTTCGCGTAATGGATCATTACTATACGTGCCGGGCACTGCGGGGCCCGCGGGGAGGATACCGGTATTATGAACACGGGTGTTGTGCGTACAATACTGCTGACCGCATTGATAATAGGTGGTGCCATAATGGTGCCAGGTGAAAACAATTCCGCCGGGAAAAATATTGATTATCGTGAAGAGATGAGACAGTTCGTACAACGCATTTCGGCGCGTGCGAAAACGAGAAACCCCAAATTTTATGTCATACCACAGAATGCCCTCCCTCTTATTACATTGGATGGCAAACCGGACGGCACCCTGGCTGTAAAGTACATGTCATCAGTAGACGGACAGGGGATCGAAGAGCTGTTCTACGGACATGAAAAGACAGGGATGCGTTCATCGCCGAAGATAACCCGGTACATGCTTCCCTACATTGAAAGATTGAAGACACATGATAAAAAGATACTGGTTGTGGACTACGTGGTGAGCATGTCCCAGGCCGAGGAATCCCGTAACCTGTCGAAAGAAAAGGGATTTACCTCTTTCCAGGGACAGCCCCAGCTTGCCACCATTCCTCCATGGAAATTCGATACGCGGCTGTGCCGGGTGACAGACCTGCACCATGTGCAGAATTTTCTGTATCTCCTCAACCCCTCGGGGTTCAGGGACAGGGCCGCCTACCTCAGGGCGCTGGGTAAGACAAACCATGATCTGCTCATTATAGACGCATTCTTCTGGGGATCTCCGCTCACCCCCGCGGAGGTGGAAGGACTGAAAAGAAAACGCTCCGGTGAAAAAAGACTGGTGGTGGCCTACATGTCCATAGGAGAAGCCGAAGATTACCGCTATTACTGGGAGGAAAGCTGGAAACACGAACCGCCGGCGTTTCTTGAAGAGGAAAACCCCCGGTGGCGGGGGAATTACAAGGTGAAATACTGGATGAAGGAATGGCAGCACATCATATGCGGTGAGCCCGGCGATGATGGCTTCAGTTCAACCTACCTGGGGAAGATCATGCAGGCCGGTTTTGACGGGGTATACCTGGACCTCCTGGACGCGGCTTTTTATTTTGAAAAGAAATAAGTGTTTTTTTGTTTTTACGGGGGTGAACATTTACATTAGATAATGTGTAATTAGAAAAGTACAACATGAAGTATATGTAAACTTTAACTTTACATATACTTCATGTTGTGATACCTTTTCATTTGTAATGACTGTTGCCTGGAATGTGTATCACTACAAAAAATAATGCGTTGATCGGGTGGTTATCATGGAAAAACAAAGAAAAACAAGAAGCCTCACTGTTATACTCTCGCTTATTGTCATCGTTACCATCGTAATAGTATTTTCAATATTCGTGGTGGTGGTGCGGAACACTACCATTGATCTTGCGGAAGAATCGTATACCAACCAGTTGCTGAATTTCAACCAGACCATCGAAGACCAGTTGTCTCGTTTTTACCAGACACAGGTGGACAATGCCCGGTTCCTTGCCAAGAACGATATTATCCAGCGGGCCATGGTGACGGGGGACTACGACATGGCAAAGCCCATCCTGAAAGGATTTTACGACGAGAAGGGGATCTACGAGGAAGTATTCCTTTCCACGTTTGAATCTAACTCCCTGATAGTGGTTTCGGGCTCGGGCAGGGCAACCGGTGTACGGTGGGGAGAGATACCGGTATACCGTGAAAATGCCCGAAAGGCCATGGAGGGAAAAGAGCATGTCAGCAATGTGGGCGAGTCACCCGCGTCGGGGCTCATCGTTATCCTGGTTACTGTTCCCATTCAGGTGGGTAATGATTACATTGGAATACTTGGTCTTCCCGTCGAGGTGGGGAAATTTTCCAAGAACCTCGTTGAAGGTATCACCATGGGTAAGACGGGTTACCCGTATATAACCGACGCGGATGGCCTCACCTTTGCACATCCTGTTGAGGAAAATATATTCAAGTTAAACCTGAAAGACCATGACTGGGGCAGACAGGTGCTAAACTCGGAAAGCGGGTCGGTCATTCATTACATGTGGGAAGGCAGGGAGAAACTGCAAACCTTCGTGAAGAATGAGAAGTACGGGTTCATCAGCGCGGCCACCATGTACGTGGACGATTACATGGGGGAGATACATCAAATGGACATGTTCCTTTTCCCCCTTGCCGTAATCCTTATCCTTGCTGCGGCAGGGGTTGTTTTCGTTTTCATGCGCAGGCGGTTGAGCCCGCTGAAGGATTGTGAAATGGTAATGGCATCCATGGCAGACGGTGATCTTTCAAAACGCTATACGGGAGCCATCACCAATGACGAGATCGGTACCATCGCCCAGGCCCTGAACAATACCCTTGACCAGTTCGAGAAGCTCATCTCTGAGGTGGTGGTGATGGCCCAGAACCTGGGACAGGCGGTGCAGGAAATATCCAGCGGCAACCAGAACCTGTCACAGCGAACATCGGAACAGGCCTCTTCGCTTGAAGAGATAGCATCAACAATAGAGGAGACCACCGCAACCATCAGGCAGAACGCCGAAACGGCCACCGAGGCCAACAAGATATCGGACAAGTCATCAACCCTTGCCAACGAGGGCGGCGAAGTGGTGGATGACGCGGTGGTTGCCATAAACGATATTAATGAGTCAGGGAAGAAGATCGGGGAGATCATCTCCATGATCAACGATATATCATTCCAGACCAACCTGCTTGCCCTGAACGCCGCGGTAGAGGCCGCCCGTGCCGGTGAATCGGGACGGGGGTTTGCGGTTGTTGCCGGCGAGGTGCGAAACCTTGCCCAGCGTTCCGGTAACGCGGCAAAGGAAATAAGTGACCTCATCAACGAATCCGTGAACAGGGTAGAAAAGGGTACTGAGCTTGTCAACAGGAGCGGTGAAGCCCTGAGAAATATTATCGAGTCGGTACAACAGGTGGGGCAGTTAGTCTCAGAGATAGCTGCTGCCAGTGAAGAGCAGCGGCAGGGGGTCGACCAGGTAAACGTGGCAGTGGCCGACATGGATACCATGACCCAGCAGAACGCCGCCCTGGTCGAGGAGACGGCTTCGGCAAGTGAAGAGATGGCAAACCAGGCGCAGGAGCTGGTAAGCATGATGGAGCGTTTCGTGATCGGGGGTACCGTCAAGGAAAAGACGTTCAAGGAGAAATACCGCGAGGTGCATGTAAACGCAGCCAGCGATGACATGAAAAGCGGCAGAAAGAAAGAACCGGAAAAAAAGACCGAAGAAACCAGGTCACTCGAGCCGCGTGGTAGTGCTAACGAACAGGAAGAGAAAGAACCTTCATCAAATGTGAAGAAAAAAATGGAGGACGATGGCTTCGAAGAGTTTTAATGCATTCACATATTCACACCACCCGGCTGCAATTTTAAATCCTTGCGTTTGGCATGGAGCAGTTGTATAATATTAAGTCCTGAAAAAATACATAAAAGGAGTTCGTTATGGCGCTGGTCAATTTTAAAAGCCTCAAGGTGGTACTGTCTTCCATCGTGATCGCCATCGTGGTGATCCTGTCACTGGTGTTGATCGTCAGTTCATATAACGCCGCGTACAATTCGGTAGAGTCGGCGTACCTGAACCAGCTGACCAACTTTAACGAAGATATAGCAAACCAGTTGAAGAAATTTTACCAGGACCAGGAACAGAACGCCATGTTCCTGGCAGATGACAGGCGGGTCGTATCTGCCGCTGCTACCGGTGATTACGCGGATGTAACCGCTATCCTGAAAAATTTCAGTGAAAAGAAAAAGATATACCAGGACGTGTTCCTGGCCAATACGGCAACTGTTCCCCGCATAGTGGCATCAACCCTGCCCGATGCGATAGGGGTTTCACTGAACGCCGATGTGTACGCCGGGGATCTTCGGAAGGCACTGGATGGTGAAACGTCGGTGAGTATACCCTTTAAATCTAACGTGACAGGTAAAGCCATCGTACTTGTGGCTGCACCTGTCATGTCCGGAAACAACGTGGTTGGGTTGATTGGTCTTTCGGTTAACGTGGGAGAATTCTCTCGTGATATCGTAAAAGACGTGAAGATAGGGAAAACAGGATATCCTTTCATAACTGACATAAATGGCATGACATACGCGCATCCCGATGAAAAGCATATTCTTGAACTGAACGTTAACCAGTTTGACTGGGGGAAAAAGATGCTGAACTCTCCCTCGGGAACCGTGATCCGGTATGAATGGTCGGATGGTGACAAGATACTGACATTCGTGAAGAACGAGAAATACAGGTTCTATTCATCCTCTACAATTTATGTAAGAGATATCGATGAAGATGCCCGCACCATGGCTGCCACCATGATGGTGATAGGCATTATTGGTATAATAATTGCCGTAGTCATAATATATTACTTCATTGCGATCAGGCTCAAGCCGCTTGACGGCTGCAGGCAGGTGATGGCAGACATGGCCGACGGGAATCTCGCCAGCAGGTACGAGGGCAAAATATCCAGTGACGAGATCGGCGAAATTGCCGCTGCCATAAATGCCACCATGGAGCAGTTCGAGAAACTTATTTCAGAGGTGGTGGTGGCCTCACAGAACCTGGGCCAGGCGGTGCAGGAGATCGCCAGCGGTAACGAGAACCTTTCCCAGCGAACCTCGGAACAGGCGTCTTCGCTTGAAGAAATAGCCGCAACCATAGAAGAATCCAACGCCACAACCAAGCAGAACGCGGAGAATGCCACCAGCGCAAACAAGCAGGCCGACAATGCAACAAAACTGGCTGAAGACGGCGGACACGTGGTTCAGGACGCGGTTACGTCCATAAATGAAATGAACCAGTCAAGCAAGAGGATCGCGGAGATCATCTCCATGATCAACGAGATCGCCTTCCAGACCAACCTGCTTGCACTTAATGCCGCGGTTGAGGCCGCCCGCGCAGGTGAACAGGGGCGGGGTTTTGCCGTTGTTGCCGGTGAGGTGCGAAACCTGGCACAGCGGGCGGGGAACGCCGCCAAGGAGATCAACGAGCTTATACAGGATTCCGTGGACAAGGTGGAACGCGGCACCGAGCTTGTGAACAGGAGCGGTGAGGCCCTTCGTGAAATTATTGAAGGCATAAAGCAGGTAAATAACATTGTATCCGAGATAGCCGCGGCCAGTGAAGAACAGAGGCGCGGTATTGATCAGATAAACGTTGCTGTTACCGACATGGATACCATGACCCAGCAGAACGCCGCACTGGTTGAAGAAACCGCTTCGGCAAGTGAAGAGATGTCAAACCAGGCACAGGAACTTCTTTCCATGATGGATAATTTTAAGATAAGTGAAAGCATAAAGAAGAACGTGTTCAACGAAAAGCATAAGGAGGTATACGTATCTTCTGCACGGGAGGATGCAGGAAGCAAGAGAAAACGTGATACAGAAAAAGCCGGCGAAGAAGGTTCCAGGGAACAGGGAAAGACAGAAGGAGAAGTCAAATCCTCGTTGCTGGATGAAGGATACGAAGAATTCTAACAGTCACAATACGCGGGAGGACTTAGATGGGAGACAATGAAATACAGGAAATTTTTATGTCCGAATCCCAGGAGCTTCTCCAGAACCTGGAAACGGACGTGGTTAAGCTGGAGGAAAGCGAAGATCCTGAATTGCTAAACGCAATTTTCAGGTACGTACATACACTCAAGGGAAGTTCCGGTATCGCCGGATTCATGGACATTCATGATTTCACCCATGAACTTGAGCATATCCTCGACGGGGTTCGGCAGGGCGAGATGTCGGTCAATGAAATGCTTATCGATATCGTTCTTGCCAGCATTGACTGGGTGAAGATGAAGATCTTCGGAGCCGAGGGTGATGTGGACAGCGAGGCCGTAAAGAATAAACTGTTACAACAGATAGATGACTTTCGAAAAGCTGAAGATGAATCACCATCTCCCGCAACTGCTGCTGAAACAGTTGGAGAAGAAAAAATTGAAGTAGACAGTGAGCAAACCCCTGCCGAAGAGGAAGAAACAGAAGGATCAATGGACGTGGGGTATCGCTATTTCAGGGTATTTGCCAGGTTCCGGGAAGATGTATTCCAGTCTGGTATAGATCCGCTTATGATCATGGAGGACCTGCAGTCGCTGGGAAAGTTCCAGGAACGCAAAGTAGTGCGGTCAAGGATCCCCGACTACTTCGAGATGGACCCGGAAAAATGTTACATGTACTGGGACGTCATTCTTAAAACAAAACACCCGCACCAGGATATTGACGATGTGTTCCTTTTCGTTATGGAGGATAATGATATCCTGGTTGAGGATGTAACTGAAAACTATGTAGAAAAAGAAGATGATGATAAGAGTTTTATTGAAGAAAAGAAAATAGGTGAAATACTTGTAAGCAAGGGCATACTTACGGAGGAAGAACTTGACGAAGTTGTCAACGACCAGGAAGTAAAAAACAAGAAAATGGGGCAACTGGTGGTTGAACGCGGGTATGCCACGGAGAAAGATGTACAGTTTGCCCTGGGTGAACAGGAGAAGATAAAGACACGCATAGAGACAACCACCGTACGCGTGGATACCAGGAAACTTGATAACCTGATGAACCTGCTTGGAGAGATCGTGATCGGACAATCTTCAATAGCAAGGGTGGCAGACGAGATAGAGGACGAGGAAAAGGGATTCAGGTTGAAGAACGCCATATATTCGGTTGACCGGACTACCAGGGATTTCCAGGAACAGATAATGTCAATACGGATGATCCCCGTCGGGCCAACCTTTGAGCAATTCAGGAGATTCGTGCGGGACATGGCCCATAGCCTGGGCAAGCAGATAAAACTTGATATAAGCGGAAAAGAGACAGAGCTGGATAAAACCGTCATCGAAAGCATAGGCGATCCCCTGAAGCACATGATCAGGAACGCCATTGATCACGGTATAGAGACACCTGATGAAAGGGAACGAATGGGTAAACCCAGGGAAGGACATGTGCACCTCAAGGCCTATCATCAGGAAGGCAGCGTGTACATTGAGATCTCGGATGACGGAAAGGGTATTAACAGGGACAGGGTGCGCCAGAAAGCCGAGTCTCTTGGACTATTGAAAAAAGATGAAGAGGTGAGTGACAGCAGGCTTTTTTCTTTTCTTTTCGCACCGGGATTTTCAACCGCTGATAATGTTGGAGACCTTTCAGGCCGGGGTGTGGGCATGGACGTGGTGAGAACGAACATAGAATCACTGCGTGGTACCGTGGAGATACAATCAAGCGAGGGAAAGGGAACAATAGTAAAGATAAAACTGCCTCTCACCCTTGCCATCATTGAAGGTATGCTGGTCAGGGTGGGAGAAGGCATCTTTATTATTCCCCTTCTTTCAATACTTGAGTCAATACAGCCGCAGAAAAACCAGGTAAAAACGGTCAAGGAGCAGGGAGAAGTTATACAGATCAGGGGAGAGTATGTTTCCCTGGTGCGGACGTATAAGCTTTTTGATATTGAACCGGAATACAGTGATCCATGGGAGGGGCTGGTAGTAGTCGTGGAATCCGGAGGAAGCCAGCTGGGCCTGATGATCGACGAGCTGCTGGGTCAGCAGCAGATCGTTATAAAGAGTCTTGATTCTTACATAACATCAACCAGGTCCATATCCGGTGCAGCCATACTGGGAGACGGCAGGGTGGCCCTCATCATCGATATACATGGCCTGGTGGGTGATATCGGGTAAACTAATTATAGAGAGATGCGTAATGCTTGAAACCATTCAGGACATCAAAGTTAAGTATAGCGAAACGCGGGAAACTGTTGAAGAGATCAAGGGAAATCTTGGAACAATTTTCGGTGAACTTTCAGATTTTTTAAAAAACACCTCGGACAAAATAGATCAGTTCTCAGGAATGATCCGCCCGTATGTAAATTATTTTTACCCGGATGAAGAACACAGGGATGAAAACAATTTCCTGAATGACGTGGTGTTTCCCAGCCAGAAAGAATTGAATTATGCAATCGACAGGGCCGTAAACAGTATGCAGGGGGACGCCCGCATCAATAATACCATGGAAGAAGCCATAAAGGAGACATTAACGTTAAAGGACAGCGTTGATACCATCCTGGACGTGGTGGAATCCATTGAGATCTATTCTGCGAATACAATGATAATATCCATTAAAGCCGGGCAGGAAGGCCACACACTTACGAAGATCTCTGAAGAGATGTCACAGCTCTCAGGTATCGTGGCCGACATTACGGAACATTTTACCGGCCTGAGCGGGAAATTAAAGGAAACATATACACTTTTTCATAATGAGCGGCACAGGATAGAGCTGATACATGAGAACTACCTTACCCAGATGAAATTGAGTATCAACATGGTGATGAGGGAGATGGTGACAGAGCTGGGATCGTTAACGGAGAATGTGCATTCGCTGATGGGGATGGCAGATAATGTCAATTCTTCAATAGGAGAAATTATCAGCCGGCTGCAGCTTGAGGACGTGGTTCGGCAGGACCTCGAGAAGATGGTATATATCACGGAGGAGATCAATAATACAGGGTCACTCCTGTGGGATTTCGATGACCCCGGTGATATAGAAGAACTTATCGCCATCGTAGCCTTTAACAAGATGAACCATATAACCAGCAGCTTTGACCTCCTGCTTACTGATATACGGCAATGTTTCAATTCAATGGACCAGGTGCTTGGCGAGGTGACGCGGAGTTTCAACTACGGTGACGGTACCCGGGAAAAGAACGGTGAAAACGCGGAAAGTATGAAACTTGACCATATATATGAAAAAATGGAAAAAATGAAAAATGACTACATAGAGTATATTCAGAAAATAATCAAGGGAAAAACGTATCTCTTAGAGCTGTCTTACCAGATACAGGATATTGTCACGCAGTTTAACGATTTTTTTTCGCAAGTGGCCCATATCGCAAGGAGATTTGAAATAATCAACATGCTGACCCGAATTGAACTGGCACGGCACACCCACCTGCAGCGGGCAATAGGCGGCGCGCTTTCAGACGTGAGCCAGCTTCCCAAGCAGATAAAATCTATCGTGGAAGAATCTCATGAACTGTACTCAAGGGTACGGTCGTACATGGACAATGCCATTGAAGAATACAGCAGCGGTTTTTCCGAACAGGAAAAAACACTTAAGGGCTGCGTAGAGTCCATGAAAAAGGTCTCTGTTAAGCTGTACGAGTCACAGAAATATTACATGGATATTTCACAGCAGGTTCAGCATAATGTACAAAGTATTAAATCCTTCATATACACCGAAGAAGCGAAGCTGGGTGGACTTGAGGAGGCCAGGAATGAATTCATATCCCTGAATAACCAGGTTGAAGGAATACTGGCATCAGAGATACAGCATTACGAGGACATTACAGCCTTTACCAGCCGTATTTCCTCGTTAAAAGAGTTTTACAGGAATAACATAGAACAGGGTAGTTACAGGACCATGATGATAATATCATTATTGAACGAGTTTGAAGAAAAAACCGAAGAAAATGTCATACTTTTCCAGGAGTGATGCTATGTTTATTGTAGATGTTGACAGTGATGTTGGTGTTAAGAATATAAGGGAATTCCATTCGATGCTGGGTGAATCCCTTGAACACGATGATTCAATAGTTCTTGATTTTTCAAACGTGGAACGTGTAGATATGTCAGTGGTGCAGGTTGTGGCCTCTGCCCTGAGGGAGGCACGGAAAAGGAACAAGTCCCTCAGGTTCAAAGGGATCAATGACACCGTTAAAAACCAGTTCAGGATCTGTGGTTTGATTCGGTAATAACCATATTCAGGAGGAATTATGAAATATATCGTGATCGTTGATGACTCTCCTACCATCAGGACCAGTGTTGAATACGCGGTAAAGAGCCTTGGGCATGGCATACAGCATGCGGAAAATGGTTCTGATGCCCTTGAAAAAATACAGAAGATCAAGGGGGACGGGGATGACATCGCCCTGTGCATAGTTGACGTGAATATGCCCGTCATGGATGGTATCACATTCATCAGGGAATTCAGGAATGCGGACAAGTTTACCCCCATCGTGGTATTAACCACCGAAGCGGAGGAAAGCAAGATAAAAGAAGGAAAGGAAGCGGGAGCATCTGGGTGGATGGTGAAACCTTTTAAACCGGACCAGCTCTTACAGGTAGTCAACAAGCTTATACGGTAAGGAGTTGATCATGAGTAAAATCGATGCCCGAAAAGAAGAAAGAGAAGTAGAACTTGAAGAGGAACAATTTGTCACATTCCTGATCGGTGACGAGACCTACGGGGTTGAAGTACTGCGGGTACAGGAAATAATCGGGATGACCACCATCACCCACGTGCCCAATTCGCTCAGTTTCATGAAAGGTGTTATCAACCTGCGTGGTTCCGTGGTACCGGTTGTTGATCTGCGGCTCAAGTTCGAACTCGGAGAAAAAGAATACGATTCTTTCACTGTAATCATTATAGTTGAAGTTAATGGACGAATGGTGGGGATGATAGTAGATTCTGTTTCGGATGTTGTCAGCATACCTGTTAAGAAAATACAGGATACGCCTCATTTTACGGCAAAGATCGAAACTGACTATATCAAGGCCATCGGGCAGGAATCCGATGAACGGCTGGTTATCATCCTGGATGTTGACCGGATATTGACTGATGAAGAACTGACACGTTTGAACAAGAACGAAAGCGCGTAAGTAAATGCTGAAAACAAGAGACAAGGATTCAGGCAGGGACATGTACGTTCTGTCCCCGGGTGATTTTTACGCCAATGAGCGTGACTGTATCCTGGCGACGGTAACAGGATCGTGCGTGGTTGTCTGCCTTCATGAATGGCGGCGGAATATCGGGGCAATGGGACATTTTATTGTTCCCGGATCACCCGGCACCCATGAAATATACAGGGACGAGATCGCTTCTCACGGGGTCAATTCCATGGAACACCTCGTGGCATTGATCGTAAAACAGGGCGGGGACAGGAAGAACCTAAGGGCGAAACTTTTCGGTGCGTCGTATTTACCCGGAACCAGTGGACTTGAAGACGTAATATCGGGAAACATTAGTTTTCTTCATGATTATTTTTCAATGGAACATATTCCCGTAGAGAAAGAAGATCTTGGAGGGGATAAAAGAAGAAAGCTGTATTTTTACCCGGTTACCGGAAAAGTGTACAGAAGGCTCCTTTCACGGAACGAGGACACCTCCGAGTTCATAGAAATGGAAAAGGAGTACATACAAAGGACTATACGGGAACGGGAAAGTTTTGGTAAAATTGTTATGTTCGAATGAGGTAATATGGCAAACAAGGTACCCGGTGGCATTATTGAACTTGATGAAAGTCAATTCAACCTTTTCAGGGATATAATTTACAGGGAAGCCGGAATAAAGCTTTCTGACATGAAAAAGGCCCTTGTCCAGTCACGCCTGCTGCGTCGATTAAGAGAATTACAGTTATTCAGTTACGAAGAATACCACGAGTTCCTCCAGGAAAACTATAACGAGGAAATTATCAACCTCATCAATTGTATCACCACTAACAAGACAGAGTTTTTCAGGGAGGCCCGTCATTTTGACTTTATGCACCAGGTTGTTCTTCCTGAATACGAAAGAATGAAAAAACGAACGCTGCGTATCTGGTGCGCGGGTTGTTCAACCGGCGAAGAACCGTATACCATTGCCATTACCCTGCTTGAATATTACCGGGACAAACAGGTACCCGACATCAAAATACTTGCCACCGATATCGATACCAGGGTTCTTGAGATAGCCCAGGAGGGGAGATATAAAAAAGAGATCCTGGAAATGCTGAACGTGGACATGCTCAGGCGTTATTTCATGCGGGGAAAAGAAGTAAATATCGGTTTTTACAGGGTGAAGGATCACGTGAAAAAGTACATATTTTTCAGGCGATTGAACCTTTTAAACGATACCTATCCAATGAAAAACCAGTTCGATATAATCTTCTGCAGAAATGTTATCATATATTTTGACAAGGACACCCAACAGAGACTTTTCGCACAGTTTCACCGGTACCTGAAAGATGACGGGTACCTGTTCCTTGGACACTCGGAAAGCTTGACAGATGAGAACAACAGGTTCGTTTTTCAGGGAAATTCTATTTACCGGAAAAAGGTTTAAAATGCATGTATATTCGAAACTCCTGGAAGTATGGTAAGCCACTAAAAATTATTCAGGCCGGTGAATATTTCGTTTCAAGCGCGGATGAATTTATAGGCACACTCCTGGGTTCCTGTATCGCTGTTTCGCTGCATGATACCGTTAACGGTATTTCCGGGTTGAACCATTTTATGTTACCGGGTAGAATATCCAGGGTGGATATTTTCGAGGACAGGTCGGCAAAGTACGGGATAACGGCAATTAATACGCTGATCGAGGAAATGGAAAAAAAAGGTGCGGAGAGAAAGGATATGGTTGCCAAGCTATTTGGTGGAGGTTCAGTTCTTGAATACGGGAAAAGAACAAATACCATACCCATGGACAATATCCGCCTTGCAAGGATAATGCTTGAGATAGAAGATATCCCAATCGTGCAAAGCGACGTGGGTGGCAAATATACAAGAAAACTGATGATGGATGTACCAACCGGTAAAGTATACTGCAGGCGAACGCTCAGTAAAAAGATAGTGGAGAAGGTTCTCAGGGAAGAAAATGAATATGCCAGGAGGAGTTTTAAGAAGGAATGAACAAGGTAAAAGTACTTATAGTTGATGATTCCGCCGTGATGAGAAAAATGCTCACAGAAGCATTGTCGGGGGCGAAGAATATCGAGGTAGTGGGAACCGCCCTTGATCCCTACATTGCCGCCAACAAGATAAAAAAGCTGTCACCTGACGTGCTCACCCTTGATATTGAAATGCCACGAATGGACGGCCTGACTTTTTTGAAGAAGATCATGATAGCCCAGCCCATGCCAGTGATCATGGTAAGCGGTTTGACCGACAAGGGGGCAGAGCAAACCATAAAGGCCCTGCAATATGGCGCAGTCGATTTCATATTGAAACCAAGGGCTGATGATACCGGGGCATGGCAGACATTCAGCATGGATCTGCGGGAAAAGGTTATTGCCGCAAGCAACTCGAAGATAGCTGACAGGGTTGAGAAAGGAAGAAAGGCAGCTGTTGAAAAATCAGCTTTTGAAGGGATGGAAATTACCGAAAAGTTCACCGCGGACGTGATCATCCCCAAAAAAACCACGCAGGCGCCCCTGTCTAAAACGAAAAGCGAACTGATCGTCGCCATAGGTGCCTCTACAGGCGGTACGGAAGTCATTGCCGAGATACTCAGCAACCTCAGCGAAGATGTTCCCGGCATACTTGTTGTACAGCATATGCCCGAAAAATTTACTGAAGCATTTGCCAGCAGGGTGAACGGCATGTCGAAAATATACGTAAAGGAAGCTGCCCACGGGGACAGGCTGTACAAGGGAATGGCCTTGATAGCGCCCGGGAACAGGCACATGATACTCAAGTGGGACGGAAACGGGTACTGGGTCGAAATTAACGACGGGCCGCCGGTGAACCGGCACCGTCCGTCCGTGGACGTGATGTTCAGGTCGGCAGCGCAGGTTTCAGGCAGCAACGCGGTTGGTATTATTCTCACCGGCATGGGGGCCGATGGCGCAGACGGCCTTATGGAAATGAAAGAGTCCGGGGCGGTCACCATCGCACAGGATGAAGCCTCTTCAACGGTGTTCGGTATGCCCAGGGAAGCCATAAAACGCGGAGCCGCCGATAACGTAAAAAATACAACACAAATAATCAATTTCATAGAAGAGATCAAGAAGAAACGAACACTTCATTAAGTTTATCTTTTTTTATATTGAAAAATATATCATCATGTTTTATGTGTGATCCTGCTGGTATGAGAGTACCATATCATTGCTTGTACCAGTTATGCTAATGGAGGAACCATGTCTTTATCACGTATGTGTATCATATTGCCGCTATTATTATCCGTCTTCGTTTTAACAGTATTACCACAAAATCTGTCTGCGCAGGAGAATGATGTACTGGAGAATAACGAGAAAGCTGCGGATGCGGAAAATAATGACGAAGCAAAATTAAAACTTACCCTGGACAGGGTTCTTGAATACATATTGCGCCAAAACCTGGATGTGCAAAAAGCGTTACTGGAATATAAACGTGCCGGAACTGACCTGAAAAAGTTCAGGGGTATTTACGATCCCTCCCTGTCGGGATCGGCCATGTATTCTGATATAAACAAGTCCCCGGACAACCCTGCCAATACATTCCAGGGGAAAGAAGTTACCCAGTACGATTACAAGGTGGGTATAGGAAAGTATTTTAACACCGGTACCAGGGTGCAGTTGAGCGTTGATTCACTGTATCAGAATGTACTGGGAGCGCAGATACCCATGCCACCCCCTATCGGAACCATAAATCTTGGCGGCAAGGGGTACCAGACCACGGTGCAGGCAACATTGAGCCAGGAACTGTTAAAGAATACCTTCGGCGTTACCACCAGGTTAAACGAACAGATGCTGAGCAATGCAACCGAGATGAAGAGGGAAGCCGTCAAGTACCAGCTTTCCAACCTGGTTGTTGAAGCACTGGTGGGGTACTGGAATGTTGCCATCGCAGAAGAAACCCTGGAGACGGCCCGTTTGAACCTGAACAGTACAAAGGAGATCAGGAACCTTGTGCGAAGAAAACTTTCCCTCGGGCTTTCTGAAAGGGAAGAGGTTCTTGACTGGAACTCCAAGGTGCTGCAGCTGCAGAACGCCTTTGACCAGACAGAAAAACAGCTTTACGATGCCAGGCTGGCCGTGCTGCGGGTGTTGAACATGGAGCCTGATACCGACTTTGAAGTACTGACAAAACTGACTACCACTCCACCGGAAATAGCCTACGAGCAGGCCATAAAGGATGCCTTCGAAAAGAGGGTAGACCTTAAAAACCAGAGAATAACCGTGCGCAATACCGAGCTTGGATACAGGATGGCAGAACACGAAACACTGCCATCGGTAAAGATGAATGTGAGCGCCGGCAGCGTGGATTACAGCCAGGATTCGTATTCAGGTTCACTTGACGAGGTGAACCGGCAGTGGTCAGTGGGAGTAGAGGCTACCTATCCCCTTGGGAACACCGAGGCTGATGCCGAACTCGGCGATTCCAGGATGCAGTATATAACCGAAAAGGTTAACATGAAAAAGCTTGAGAAAGAGGTTCGTGACCAGGTTGATTCCGCGGTAAAGGAATGCCAGGTGTTATATAAGGTATATGTGAATACCAAAGAATCAAAGGAGTACGCAAGACGCTATTACCGGCAGGTGCTTTCAAAGTTCAGGCGGGGACGGTACAGTGCCGTACAGTTGAAGATTGCCCTTGATGATTATATCAAGGCACGGCAGCAGGAACTGCAGAGCCTTGTTAACTATAACGTGGCACTTCTGCGGCGTGATCTTGCAAGAAACGTGATATTTGAGAATTATGGAATTGATCTTGATGCCATTTTGAAGAGGTATGAGTAGTTTGAGTGAAAAGTGAGCAGTGAAGAGTGAAGAGGCGGTGACGGGTTATGGGGAAGGGTTAGTTGAGTTCGAAGAAGTCGCTGATGCGGGCTTCGTCGAAGACCTTTCGGAGTGACTCGCTTATGGCGATGATCTTTATGTTCTTTTCTTTCTTTTTCAGCTGCTGTTTCTTCCACATGAGGTATCCCATCAGGGTTGAGGGGATGTAGATGGTGGTGCTGAGGTCAACCTGTATCTCGTCGTGGCCATCTGCAAGCAGCCGCTCCAC
>CAYFSO010000010.1:28577-49368 GCA_964345775.1 uncultured Leptospiraceae bacterium
TCACCTGGCTGTATGGCGAAGTCGCTGCTGGAGTCGCCTCCCTGTTGCTGGTTGCAGTTTACCATCGGGAAGATCAGCAGTAACATGAGAGAAAGTGCAAAAAGTATTTTGTGCGCAGGTTTTTGTTTCAATATCATAGTCTTTCCAGCCGGGAAAAATAACATGGTTATCTTTATTACTATCGGTAAGGTGTTTGTCAGAGTATATATTGTCAACCGAATTTTTGAAAGAAAAAATCACAAAAAAACGGACCCTGGGCGGGTCCGTCTGAAGGGGGGGATCAGGTATCATCTATCCTGATGGTATCAATTTCATCCTTTTCTTTAATATCTAATTTCTTTTCACGTGATTCAATTTTTTCGTCCTGTTCCACAGGACATCCATTTGGGGACATTCAGGTGCGTACTCCCATCTTTGGCAGGAGCCACGCGTTGAAAAATATCCATATACCCAGAATTACCATGAACCAGATTGCTTCTTTCATATGCGACCTTCCCTAACAGGATGTTCCGTTATCAATGGTAAACCCGGCCCCATAGGGTGTTTCCTGGTAATCTATTACTATGGGCACCTCGTTCCCCATGAAACGCTGTATATCCTGGTCAAATAGTATCGTTACTTCGTTTTGAACCGTGACACTTTCTTTGGTATTAGCTGACTCATCCAGAGCCAGGCCCAGCCTTGGGCCGCCTCAACCAATACCTGAGAATACAAGCCTCAGTGCAGGCTTTTCAAAGTCACTTCCTTTCATGGCATCAAGGATCTTTTCCCTGGCCATATCAGTTACCTGTACGTTCATTGTTACCT
Organism: uncultured Leptospiraceae bacterium; assembly: GCA_964345775.1. GTDB lineage: Bacteria > Spirochaetota > UBA4802 > UBA4802 > UB4802 > M55B154. Next base: position 29,385 of record CAYFSO010000010.1, read on the forward strand.
CTTTCTTATAAACTAATCTCAATAGTTTATAATATACTAAAATACTGCATGTTCGTCAATATTTTTTTATGGTTTATTCCGGATCACTTCTCACTCTTCACTTATCTGTGTCCATCTGCGTTTATCCGCGGTTAATATACTTATTTCTGTTGTTGTTCACTATAAATCAGTAAACGATATCCAGCACCTCGTTGAAGTAATTTACGAAATGTGCTTCCACTCCCTGCTTCACATGATCCGGGAGCTCATCGAAGTCCTTCTGGTTCTCAAGCGGGAAGATGACTATTTTCACCTTTGCCCTCTTGGCAGCCAGGGTCTTTTCCTTCACGCCGCCTATCGGGAGCACCTTGCCGGTTATGGTTATCTCTCCGGTCATGGCCACCCGCTTTTTTAATGGCCTGTTTCGCGCAAGCGAATAGAGGGCGGTGGCCATGGTGATGCCTGCCGAAGGGCCGTCCTTCGGGGTGGCTCCCGCCGGCACATGCAGGTGAATAAAATGGTTCTCGAAGAAGTCTTCTGCTATACCGTATTCCTTTACCCTTGACCTGATAAAGGAATAGGCGATCTCGGTAGACTCTTTCATTATGTTACCCAGCTGCCCTGTCTGGGTAAAACCCTTTGTCTTGGATGGTATGGCAGTTGCCTCAATGTACAGGGTTGCCCCTCCAAGGCTTGTCCATGCAAGCCCAAGTACTACGCCGGCAACGGTCTTTTTGTACAATGCCTCCTCGGTAAACCTGGGTTTTCCAAGGAATTCTTCAATATTGTCCTTCGTGATCTTTATTTTAGTTTCATCGTTCTCGGCGATCTTGCGGGTGCTTTTTCTCATGATCTTTCTGAGTGTGTTCTCGAGGCTGCGCACACCCGCTTCGCGTGCGTACCCGTTTATCATTGACCTGAGGGCTGAAGCATTTATTGAAACCTGGCTTTTCTTGAGTCCATGTCCTTTCAACTGCTTGGGTATCAGGTACCGCTTTGCAATTTCGAGCTTCTCTTCCATGATATAGCCGGAAAGCCGCATCACCTCCATCCTGTCAAGGAGGGGGAGGGGGATGGTGTCAAGCTGGTTGGCGGTTGCGATAAACAACACGTTTGAAAGGTCAAACCTGACGTCAAGGTAGTGATCAAGGAAATGTATGTTCTGTTCGGGGTCCAGTACTTCGAGAAGCGCGGACGCGGGGTCACCCTGGAAGCTGGTGCCTATCTTGTCGATCTCGTCCAGCATTATAACCGGGTTGGCCGTTTCAACCTGCTTGAGGCTCTGTATCATCTTGCCGGGCATGGCGCCGATGTAGGTTCTGCGGTGCCCCTTGATCTCGGCCTCGTCACGCATGCCTCCCAGTGAGAACCGGTAGAATTTCCTGTTCAGTGCCTCGGCAACAGACCTCCCTATGGAGGTTTTCCCCACGCCGGGAGGACCAACGAAACACATGATGGAACCGGTGATGGTGCCCTTCATCTTGCCTGTGCTTATGAACTCCAGGATGCGTTCTTTTACGTCATCCAGTCCATAATGATCCCTGTCGAGGATCCTGCGTGCCATGGGAATGTCATAGTTGTCTTCAGAAAACACTCCCCAGGGGACAGAGGTTAGCCAGTCCAGGTAGTTCCTGCTCACCCCGTATTCGGCGGAATGGGGTTCCAGTACCTTCAATTTTTCCATCTCCTCGTTGAAGCGTTTTTCAGCTTCCTCGGAAAATGTCAGTTTCTTTGCACGTTCCTCGAACATCTCAATCTCAGAGGTTTTCTCGTCCTTTTCTATACCCAGTTCCTTCTTTATCTCTTTCAGCTGCTCCTTGAGAAAGAACTCCTTCTGGTGTTTTGCTATCTTCTCTTCTATCTGTTCCTGTATCTTCTTCTGGATCTTGCTCATTTCCAGCTCTTTCTTCAAAAGCAGCAGCACCTTTTCTACCCTTTCCCTGATATCAAAGGTTTCCAGTATCTCCTGCACCTCGGCTGGATCGGCGGATGTCATGGAGGCCACGAAGTCGGAAAGTTTTCCCGGGTCTTCTATGCTGAAACGGTTTAGAAAGAGTTTCATCTCTTCCTGGAAGAGGTTGTTGTTCTTTATCAGCTCTTTTACCGACGAGATTATGGCGGTGGAATAGGCCTTGGTTTCCTCGGTGGCTTCGTACGGCTGCTCGTAATGATGGGATACTTTCCATTTTATTATTGGTTCATCCGTGATAACCCGTTCAAGGGTGAACCGTTTCAGGGCGTTCACCATCACCTGTATTGTGTTGTCATCTATTGGGGCGACCTTGAGCACCTTGATAGAAGTACCTGTCGTATAGAGGTCTTCAGAAGCGACATTGTCCCCTTCTTTCTGGTTCTTGATAAGTACCACACCGCCAATTTTCCGTTCGCTGTCGGCGATCTCCTTGGCGGTGGACATCATGTTCTCTCCCGATATTACCAGCGGGATCATCATTCCGGGGAATATTGGCCTGTGCGTAATTGGTATTATGGGTATTCCCTCTGGAAGAACTTCGTCTGGCACGATCAAATGTTTGGGTTCAACTATGTTCTCTCCGTTTGCCATTACTGTTACCTTTTAATGCATTAGTTTCTTTATATAGATTGTATTGATGATCATGAATACATGACTGTATATTGTGTAGTATTTATTTATACCACAATATTATCAACTCATAAAGCAATTTTTGTAACTACCCGGCTGTCATTATCAAAATATTCAATCATCGTAAAATGAATAATTATAGAGAATTGATTGTTGTTTTGACAATAACAGGGTAGTAACCAGTTTTTAATGTAAAATATAATTGATGTATTAGAGTCCTGGTATACTCTGGCATCAGCGTATTGATGATTTCTCAATAAATATATACCTTATAGTTGCGGGAGTTTATTAGATGGGTGCAATTACTGAAATAAAAGTGAGAGGGTATCACCTTGATGTATTCGGGCATGTGAATAACGCCCGCTACCTTGAATTTCTTGAAGAAGCCAGGTGGAGCTATCTCGAACAAATGGGTATCAGCTTCGATTCGTTCGCGAAAAAAGGCATATCGCTTGCGGTGGTGAACATAAATATAAACTACCGGTCCCCCTCTGTGCTGGGTGAAATTCTCACGGTAGAAACAACTCTTAACCGTATTGGGAACAGAAGCATAGTGCTCAACCAGGTAATACACAAAAAGCATAACAACAAAAGGGTGATCGACGCCGAGGTTACCTTCGTCATCATTGATCTCTCTACCGGTAAAGCAATACAGATAGACGATGATCTGAAGCGGCAGTGGAGAGAACTTTCGCAGCATCTTTCTAATTGATAAAACCATGCGTATCTTTTCGATTTTGCTTGACTTACCCTGTGTGCATGTATAAGATCATCGGGTTGTGATGAATCATTTCATTCTGGAGGAAAGATACATTGAAAAAGATACTGTTAACGGCCATTATCACGTTATTTACCGCTTCTGTTGCATGGGCAAACATATATTTTAATGCCAGTGGAATGTATAACCAGACAGGTGATGCCGAAAACCAGATTGGTCTCAGTACTGCGGCAGGTATTTCGGTAACATCTGATTTTAATGCGTTCTTCAGGTTCTATACCACCGGGATGACAAAGGATGCTGATACTGTGAACGAGGTTGCCCATGAACAGGACGCATTTCTTGGTGGGGTTGAGTACTCCTATAGGTTCTCAGACTATCCATTATTCTGGAACTCGTCACTTGCACTTGGATCAGTTCGCACAAGTACCAACTGGAAAGATACTACCGATCCGGATCATATAAACAAGGAAGAATCGGGAATGGCAGTTGCTATATATACAGGTCTTGAATATATACTTTCACAGAGGGTGAGCCCTTTTATCGAAATAGGATATCTCAGGACGTTCTACGAGAAAGATTATGAGAAGGATACCATCGCCGGTTTACAGGCATATGCCGGTGTGCGGGTAACCGTATGGGGGAAGAACAAGGGACTGTTTGACGATTACGAGTAATAGTATGTACTGATCATTTTTCGAATGGCTGTTTCTGTTCTTTCTGCATCTGTTCGATAAGCTTTTCTGTAAGATTTTTAACCGGGTTTGCACTCAGCATCCCGGTTTTTATATTTGACTGCATCCATATCAGGCGCCTGTTTTTCATGTCAATGGCACGGATCCAGCATTCGTCCCTGTCATCGTTAAAGCCAATGATACAGAGTATATCCAGCCTGTTGCCATACGCCCTGTACAGCTTATCCATGATGGATGACTTAACATCAAGGTAATTGACGTCGTAGGTGTAGTAGATATCTTTAAATTCCTTTCTGATCCTGTTATACTTTTTGCCCGCCCACGGTCCATAATACAGGGTGGTTTTGCGCCAGTCTGTAATAGTGTCGTAGGAGTTGTCCTCGGTACGGATGAACTTGAAATTCTCAATTAGCTTCACGTGTGTATCTTCATTGAGCCTTATGATCTCGTTGCCCTGCACCGAAACCACGGGATAATTACTTTTCATGAAAGCTGCGTACATCTGGTGCAATTCAGGATCTTCGAGGTTGGTTATAATGCCGATATGCTCACCGGGAAGAATTCTCCTTGTCATGAACAGGTTGTCCGCGTCCATGAAGTCAACCACGATGAGGGTGATCCTGTCTACCAGCTTGAATATTTCTGTTTCCATTTTGCCAATATTGGTAAAGGTGAATATTTCGTTTGATCCCCTGGCATACAGGTGTAGTACTATCTTTATCCTGTTATCCGCGAGGGGGGTGAAGTTGCCATATATGAACAGGTCAGCATCAAGTTTGTCGATAACGTCGGGCAGCTCCACGTGGCTGTAGTCTTTCTTCAGGGATGAGTCATGATCTTCTTTCAGCATCTTGTTTACATTATGGGGCTTCAGCACCCTGCTGTAGAAGATAGCCTCGATTGATGACGCAAATGAGTTTGGAAAGATGGTCTCAAGGTAGTCATAGTTCTGGTTATCCGTGGTATTGGTAAGATAGCCAAAGGCCACAACGGGCCGGGCCCACAATTGCGGGCTGAAAAGCACGACTATTACAAGTGCGAGTAGTACTCTTGATCTCATTTAGTTCCGGACATGCTGGTTATAAAATGATCCACAACATCTTCAAGTGAGTCATCGTATCCGGCCGGGTAGTTCTCAACCCAGACTACTTCAAATGATGACAGGTTGATGGCCCTTGCCCATGAAACCTTCTGCCAGTCCTTGAGGTCCATGATGATAAGGAACTGAATGCCGTACTTGCTTCGCATCTCTGCCAGCGACTCGGCCTTATTCAGCTCGTAGTTATATACGTGCAGTTTATAGAGGTTGTCATACGATTTCTCAAATGATAACAGGTCGCCCTGTCCCTGTCCTTCAGGCGCCATGTCTGTTTTGTAGGCAAGCGTTTTATAGTCGGTAATGTCGTATATGTCCTTGAGCGTGTACAGGTCTGACGCGTTGAATGCCTTTACCCTGTAGTTCTTTTCCATGAAGCGTGCCATGATCACGTTCTTGATATTATTGGGGTGATCTACTATGACCGCCACCTGGGAGTTGGGAGAGACCTGTTGACGTAATGCACGAACAGGTCTCTTGGACGCGCATCCTGCAATTATGGTGAACATGAAAAGGACTGCAGCACCCGTAATGAGTATGGAATATACTTTTCTCATGACAGCGAACCTCGCTTATTCGTGTTGATAAAGGCTATATGTATGACAAATGAGTACCTTAGAGCAGGCCAAGTATAGGTGAATAACCAGGCGGTGTCAAACACAAAACCGGGGCAAGCCGGGTAGAGAATACAACAAGCGCGGAATCCAGCCTTGCTGACTCCGCGCTTATCGCTTGATATATGACGGTGTTGTCTATTGTTGCAGCTGTTTACCCAGGGGTTGCGTGGGCTTTTCCTGCTGCTTTTCAGCATCACCAGACTGTAATTCTTTCCTTAACACCTCGGTGTTCTTCTCGATCTTGCTCTCTTCACGCAGGTTCTCGATCATTTCCCGAAGCTTCATCTGCATTTTCTGCTGATGAATGTTCTGCTTTATGTAAAGCTCTGCCTGCTCGATGGGAACACCCTGGAACCGTGACCGCTGCTGGGCGTACACCTGCTCGATCTCGTCCTGGCTGATGTCGATGTCGTCCTTGAATTTATCTTTCACGTACCAGCCCATCACCACGCTCTGCTTTGTCATGTCGATGAGGGCTTCAACTTCCTCGTCGTCAAGGGCTCCTGCGTCAACCGCTTCCTGGTATACAAGCTGCTGCCTGATCATCTGCTCAAGGAATTCCTGCTTATTAAGGAGAGGATTTCGTGCAGTGGCAGAAGGATCTGATGCAAGCTTGTCGATCTCTTCTTTGGAAAGATTCAGCATATTCTTATGCTGCGCGTAATAGTAGTTGTTGAGCTCTTCTTTTGTTATGGTATCACCGTTGATCTTTGCGATCCATTCTCCTGAAAAGCCGCCGTTGTTGCACGCGGTTACAACGAGTATCATTGATGAGACCAGGAGTATAGCCGCGATAATAAAAACTTTTTTCTTCATAATAGGTCCTCTTGAAAATAAAAAAATTTAATGGAACATGTATATACCGGAGTGCAGTATTAAAACATGTGATGTCCCTATGCAGATAATGTTACGATATTTTTCGGCTTGAGAGACTACAGGGTCACTGCAAATGGCGCAACAATTTTTTTAGTTCGTCCAGCTTTTTTTCCTCGTTCACGTTCCCCGGGGTAAACAAGACAATCTCGTTGTCAAACTTGTCCAGGGCCAGGCGCTTGTCCTTCTGAATAAGGGCTACCAGCTTGTCAACGTCCACCCGTGACTGGCCGGATACGCGTATCTTTATGGCCCTGGAGTCTTCCAGGATTTCGTCAACCTGAAGGCTCGAGGCGATGGCACGTACCTTCTCCATTTCAACCAGCATTTTCACCTGTTCCGGCGGCTGCCCGAAACGGTCTACCATGTCGTTCTCAACCTCTTCTACTTCTTCAACTGTTTCACAGGATTCGAAACGCTTGTAAAACTCGATCTTCTGGCGCTCATCGTCCATGTACTGTTCGGGAATGTACAGGTCCATCTTGAGGAAGACGGGGGTGCGGAATATATGTATTGGCTTTTCTCCCTTCAGCCTGCGAACGGCGTCCTCGAGCATCTGGGTGTAGAGTTCAAAACCCACGTCCATGATATTGCCCGACTGTTCCCGGCCCAGGATGTTCCCGGAGCCGCGTATCTCGAGGTCTTTCATGGCGATCTTGAAGCCGCTGCCAAGGTCGGCGTACTCGGAGATAACCTGCAGGCGTTTCTGTGACACCTCCGTGAGCGGTATATGCCGGGGATAAAAGAGATAGGCGTAAGCCTGCCGCACCGAGCGGCCTACCCGTCCTTTTAACTGGTACAGCTGTGACAGGCCGAAGGTGTCTGCCCGGTTTATTACGATGGTGTTCACATTGGGGATATCAAGTCCCGACTCGATAATGGACGTGCTTACCAGCACGTCGTACTTGCCGTTGAGAAAGTCGATCATCACCTCTTCAAGCTCGTGTTCGTTCATCTGGCCATGGGCCACGCAGAAGGAGGCCTCGGGCACAAGTTTTTTCAGCACCATGGCCTGGTCTTCAATGGTCTGTACACGGTTGTGGACGTAAAACACCTGTCCCTCCCGCTCGATCTCGTTCATGATGGCCATGCGCACGATGTCGGGATTGTCCTCCATCACGTAGGTCTCGATGGACTGCCGGTTCTCGGGCGGGGTGGTGATGATGGACAGGTCACGGATGCCCGCCAGTGACATGTGCAGGGTGCGGGGTATGGGGGTGGCCGAAAGGGTGAGCACGTCCACCAGCGTGCGAAGCTTTTTCAGCTGTTCCTTGTGTTTCACCCCGAAACGCTGCTCCTCGTCTACGATGAGAAGGCCGATGTTCTTGAATTTCGTGTCCTTTGCAAGCAGGGCGTGGGTGCCGATACAGATATCCACCCCGCCGGTTGCAAGCTTCTCTTTCACCGCGTTGATCTGCCCCCGTGTTTTGAACCTGGATATCATTTCCACCGTCACAGGGTACTCTTCGAATCGGCTTTTAAACGTAGAAAAATGCTGCATGGCCAGCACCGTGGTGGGTACCAGTATAGCCACCTGCTTGCCCGCCATCACCGCCTTGAATGCTGCCCTGATGGCCACCTCCGTCTTCCCGAAACCAACGTCGCCGCAGATGAGCCGGTCCATGGGCTGGGGCCGTTCCATGTCGTCCTTCACGTCCTCGATGGCGGTGATCTGGTCGGGGGTCTCCTCGTACTCGAAGAGTGCCTCGAACTCCTCCTGCCAGGTGGTGTCGGGCGGGAACTGGAAACCCCGCAGCGCCTTCCGCTGTGAGTATATCTTGATGAGGTCCTCGGCGATCTCTTCAACCGATTGCTGCACCCGCTCCTTGATGCGGTTCCACGCCGACTTCTTCCCCAGGGCGTCAAGGCGGGGGTGCTTGCCGTCAAGCCCCACGTACTGCTGTATCATGGGTATCTGGTCAAGGGAGACGTACAGTTTGTCGCCTTCGGCGTATTCTATGGTAAGAAAATCACGCTCGATGCCCCCGGCGGACATGCGCTCCATGCCCCTGAAAATACCGATACCGTGGTTGATGTGTACCACGTGATCGCCGGTTTTCAGCTCAAGAAATGACTGGATGGGCTTTGAGGTCTTTCGCTTGAATTTCTTTTTCTTGCGGTATGTCTTGCCGAATATCTCGTGATCGGTGACGATCATGACGCGGCTGTCTTCTATTTCGATGCCCTCCCTGAGGGGGGAAAGCACGATGTTAAAAGGCTTTGTGATATCAAGTTTTTCAAAATTGCTGCTGGGTGCGAACTCCGAGAAAAGGTCGTACAGCCGCCGGGCCTGTCCCTCGAAGCCGGTGCTCACAATTATTTTCCAGCCATCCTCGATGCGCCGGCCAAGCTCCTCGCGGGTATTGTTGATGCGTCCGTGAAACGACGGTATTCCGTGAAGCTTCCATAAAAGGGCATCACGGGAGGACGTGAATACCTGCAGGGAGTGCGATGTCTCTTCCATGTGCGCGTACTGGCCGGGTGCAAGCAGCTTCTCCGGCGGCACGCACAGGTGCTCCTTCTTTTTGCGGGTGTACAGTTCGTCAAAGGTTTTCTCAAGGGCCTGCAGCCGTGTCCGCAGCTCCGGCGGGTTGCAGAAAAATGTTTGGGCCTGCTCGTGGAAGAGTGATGCCACCGTGGTGGTGTCCATGATAAGGGGGAAAAGCTCTTCCATGCCGGGGATGCCGTGATGCAGTATGTCATCCTGGTGCAACGCGTGCATCACCGGGTCGGGGACAGTTTTCCCGTCCTGCACACTTTTCTGGATGAGCTCTTCGAGTGCTTCACGTTCACGGGTTGACAGTATGATCTCCCGCCTGGGATATATGGTTATTTCTTCAAGTGCCTGTATTGATGTTTGCGTCAGCGGGTCAAATGTGCGCATGGATTCGCAGGTGTCGCCGAAAAAATCAAGGCGCACCGGGTTCTCCATGGTGGGGAGGTACACGTCGATAATGCCACCCTTTACCGAGAACTGGCCGAATGTTTCAACCTTGTACTCGCGGGTAAAGCCATAGGCGGCCAGCATCTCGATGATGTCGTCGAAGGGATAATCCTCGTTCACCTGCAGGTGGATACCCCTGCGGGTGAAAAACTCTGAACAGGGGATGGTGCGGACTATGGACTCCACCGTGGTAACCAGCAGTACCGGTTCACCTGATAGCAGCTTGTACAGTGCCGTCACCCTCTCACGCTCGATCTTCTCCGACGGTGAGACGAACTCGTAGGGGAGTGTCTCGTAGGGGGGGAGGGTGAAGACACGCTCGGGATCAACGTAGCAGGAAAGGTCGGTGGCCAGTTCCTGCATGGACTGGTAGTTATGTGTGACGGCGATGGTCTGCACCGGGTTCTTATGGTACGCCGCCGCGATAACAAGCGAGAACGAGGACGGGGATATACCCTCCACGTGCACCGGGGCCGTGTCGGCGTGTTCATGCAGGGTGCTGAATTCATCGGATCCAGCGTACAGTTGTAGTACCTGTTCAAGTATCATATATTTTTCGGGTTTGGGATCAGTTTTTTTAAATGTCACTACTCAGCTGTCATGATTACAATATTCAACCATTGTAAAATGAATGATTATTGAGAAAATGATCGTTATTTTGATAATAGCTGAACGGTAACTTGTAGATTAGTATACCACCTGTGATAACTCTTTACTTAGTTTTTGTATGCATACATTGCATAGACAACATTTATATGATCTTTATGCAAATAAAAAAAGGGAGACTTTTACAAGTCTCCCAAAATTTATTAAGAGGTTTCAGATTACGTATAACCCCATGGAACGGGGACCACTCTCACGGGGGTGCGCTGCTGTTGGCGGTTTACGTTCCTTCTTTCCATGCGCTTAAATACTCTACCTGCTCCTGTGTGAGGGTATCAATGTCTATTCCCATGGTTTTCAGCTGTATGCCTGAGATCTCATCGTCAATCTCTTCAGGGAGCTGTATAACACTGTTGGGAAGGTTGTCCCTGTTCTTGACCCCGTATTCACATGCAAGTGCCTGTCCGCAGAACGAGGTTGACATTACCTCGCTTGGATGTCCTTCGGCAGCCGACAGGTTGATGAGGCGTCCTTCACCAAGGACGAACAGCTTCCTGCCGTTGAGCACGTATTCGTCCATGGAAGGGCGTATTCTTCGCTTTTCGCTTGCCTCTTCTTCAAGTGCCTTTAATTGAATTTCGATATCAAAATGACCCGAATTGCACATGATGGCACCATTCTTCATCAGTTTCATATGCTCAATGCTGATCACATGCTTGTTGCCGGTAACGGTGCAGAATACATCGCCGATCTTTGCCGCTTCGTTCATGGGCATTACCCTGAATCCATCGTACCTGGCCTGCAACGCACGGAACTTGTCAACTTCTGTCACGATCACGTTGGCGCCCATTCCACTGGCGCGCATGGATACTCCCTTGCCGCAGCTTCCATAGCCTGCAACAACGAATGTTTTTCCGGCAAGCAGCAGGTTTGTTGCCCGCAATATCCCGTCAATGGTTGACTGGCCGGTTCCATAGTAATTGTCAACCAGGTGCTTGGTCTTGTTGTCGTTCACGGCGATCATGGGGTATTTTAACGCATTGTCCTTTTCCATGGCCTTTAACCGTATGATACCGGTGGTTGTTTCTTCACAGCCGCAGATGATGTTGTCGATGAGTTCGGGGTGATTCTGGTGTATCTCTGATACAAGGTCGCATCCATCATCAATAGTGATATCGGGTTTTTCTTCAATGACCTTGTTTATGTAGCGGTAATAGTCCTCGTTGGTCTCCCCCTTGTAAGCCCATACATGGACGCCTTCATCGGCAAGCGCTGCGGCAACGTCATCCTGTGTGGAAAGAGGATTGCAGCCTGTTATGGCTACCTCCGCACCTCCTGCTATGAGTGTGCGCACGAGGATCCCCGTCTCCTTGGTAACGTGAAGGGCCAGCCCGATTTTTACTCCCTTGAGGGGTTTTTCCTGTTCGAATCGTTTTCGTATTTCCAACAGGGCCCCCATGTTCAACTCTGCAAGTTCAAGGTTTTTCTTTCCCTGTTCAGCAAGTGACATGTCCAGTACTTCGTAAGTCTTTCCTTTATCCATAAAGGTTCCTCCTTTGTTGTAGTTATTATTAAGCCCGAGCCTTTTACCGTTAACCTTTTCGTGACTTTCGGGCGATGAATATATTCATATCGAGTCCCCTGTCTACATTGTACGTATCGTACTTGATCTGCTGAAATCCCGTTTCCTGGAGCCACTGAATAATCTCTTCTTTGTTAAATCCAAGCCAGCGGTCTCCGTATTTGTCCCTCATGGACTCGATATTGTGTTTTGCGAACTCGGCTATGATAACCTTCCTGTTCTTTTTCAGTACCCGGTATGCCTCCCTGATACCTTCTAAAGGGACAGGCAGGTGATGAAGTGCGATATTGATTATTGCCACGTCGGCTTCACCATCCCGGAGGGGCAGATGTTCCAGTTCTCCCAGTCTCAACTCCACGTTGCTGCCGGATGGCGTAAAACGCTGCCTGGCATGGTTTAACATTTTCTGTGAATTATCTACACCGATCAAGGTTTCTGCATTTTCCTGTAAAGAAAGCAGCAGGTCTCCCGTTCCGCAGCCCATGTCAACAGCCACATCGCATGGGTCAACGTGTTGCATAATAATGCTGGTAAGATCCAGGTTGCCAAGGATGTCCCTTTTCAACCTGTTCCAGTCACCGGCTATTGAGTTGAAAAAGCTTTTGGTTCTGTTCTTTCTTTCCCTGATGATGTCCCTGGCCCGGTTGCAGTCATGGTTCAATTCGGTATCGTTTTCTGATATTTCCCGTACAAACTTTACCAGGCTTCGGGTCTCATCAATATTTGTGGCATGGTAATATACCCATAGTCCGTCCCTCCTCGAGGATAAAAGCCGGCTATCGGTAAGTATTTTCAGGTGTCTTGAAATACGGGATTGTCCCATACCCGTCAGTTCAACCAGTTCGTTCACGTTCAACTCGTTGTGAAGAAGAATGTTGAACAGCCGCAACCTGGTTTCATCAGCAAGCGCTTTTAAATACTGTAATGCCATCGAATTCATCACTATATGAAGATATCTTTATATAGTGATGAAAGTGTCAAGCTTTTTTTTGATCAATTCAGTATGAGTGGGTTTCAGTAGAGAACGCGGGGGCTTCTGAATAGAAGCAGACCAGGTTTTTTTTAGTAAAAACGATGGGATCTTTATGATAAAGTGAGATATAAGCAGATAGATGGAGTAAATATGACATACCGATACGAATATCGCTATTATTACATGTAGATGGTCTATACATGGCGGGATAGCGGATGTCCTGTATTGACAATAAAGGATATATCTGTACTGTATCACACTCCCTGATGAATTTTTTGTCTACTCTGTACTATAGTTTAAATCTGTTGAAGAAATACGTGAATCCGGAGACGCTGGATCCGGGGAACGTATAGTTTGATTTAAATAATGAGAAAATTTAAGAACCATTGAAGTTAACAGGAGGAATTGATCGTGAGTAAAATTAAAACAAACCATGTGTTTACATCGGAATCTGTAAGCGAGGGTCATCCTGACAAGCTCTGTGACCAGATCTCTGATGCGGTGGTTGACGCCTGTATACAGGGCGACCCGCACAGCCGTGTGGCCTGCGAGACAGCGGTTACCACAAACTTCGTCATGAATTTCGGTGAAATAACATCGAAAGTATGGGACAGTATCGATGCAGAAAAGCTTGTACGGGACGTTTGCCGTGAGATCGGGTACAATTCTCCAGAGCTGGAGTTTTGCAATAGTACCTTCGAATACGAGTGCAAGATACATGGCCAGTCACCTGATATATCACAGGGGGTGACCGAGGGTGAAGGACTTTTTACCGAGCAGGGCGCCGGTGACCAGGGCATGATGTTCGGCTATGCCAGTAATGCCACGCCGGCACTGATGCCCGCTCCAATATATTACAGTCACAGGCTGTTGGACGTTTTACAGGAATTGCGGAAAGACGGCAAAATACCCTACCTGCGGCCCGATTCAAAATCACAGGTTTCCGTGCGGCATGTAGATGGAATGCCGACAGAGATAACCAACGTGGTTATTTCCCATCAGACGGATGACGTGCCGCTGGAAACCATTCGCAAGGATCTTGTCGAAGTGACAAATGATGTACTGGGGCCAACTGACCTGCTGACAGAAAATACTCAGTATTACATTAACCCCACCGGTAAATTTGTCATAGGCGGACCACATGGTGATGCCGGACTCACCGGTAGAAAGATCATTGTGGATACTTACGGCGGGGTAGGCTGTCACGGTGGTGGTGCCTTTTCAGGTAAGGACCCCAGTAAGGTTGACAGGTCTGCTGCCTACTACGCGCGGTACGTTGCCAAGAATATCGTTGCAGCCGGCCTGGCAGACAGGTGCGAGATCCAGATCGCCTATGCCATTGGCATTGCCTACCCGTTAAGCGTGAACGTTGATACCTTCGGTACAGGAAAGGTGGAAGAAAGTGAACTTCAGAAAATCCTTGAATCCGGAGAGATATTCGATTTCAGGCCATCTTCCCTCATCAGGGAACTTGGATTATTGAACCCGCTGGGATGGTCATACCAGAAAACAGCTGCGTATGGTCACTTCGGACGGGACATGTTCCCCTGGGAAAAAACTGACAAGGTGGATATCCTGAAAGAAGCGACGAGGACAAAGGAAGGTATAACAGTATGAAAAAGGAGATGAAACTCGATATTATTGGTGTGGGATCACCAATTGTCGACATGCTTGTCCAGGTTGAAGACGAAGTGATAGAGATCATAGGTGGACAGAAAGGCGGCATGGAACTGGTTGACGTTGCCATCATGGAGAAACTGATGAGCCATGTGGGCAGCAACTACAACCAGGCCCCCGGCGGTTCTGCTGCCAATACCATCTTTGCCATCACCAGGCTGGGTTCAAGCAGTTCATTCCTGGGAAAACTGGGAAGTGACATGTACGGTGAATTCTACCGTGATGCATTTAACAAAATAGGATGTGACGGAACCAGGTTTAAGTATTGCGCGTCCAACCCGACCGCACGCTGTTTGAGCCTCATCACCTCTGACTCGGAGCGTACCATGCGCACAAGCCTTGGCGCTGCAGCCGGCCTGTTGCCGGACGAGATCAGCGAAGATGATTTTCATGGCAGCAGGCATGTCCATATTGAGGGTTATCTTCTTTTTAACCGGGAACTCCTGGTGAAAATCCTGCAATCAGCAAAATCCAGGGAATGTACCATCAGCCTGGATCTTGGATCATTCGAGGTGGTTAAAGCGGCAGAGGACATTCTCCCTGGTTTACTGGAGAGCTACGTTGACATAATCTTTGCCAACGAGGACGAGGCAGAAGCCTATACCGGTACTGCTGATCCCGAGGCGGCTCTTGAGATATTGTCCAGGGTCTGTGAAATAGCAGTGGTCAAGCTTGGGAAAGATGGCGCTCTTTTAAAGAGAGGTGACGAGGTACATCATGTGCCCGCCATCAAGGTTGACAATGCCGTGGATACTACCGGCGCAGGAGATTACTGGGCCGCGGGATTCCTGTTCGGATATTTCCGCGGTTATCCGCTGGATGTGAGTGCTGAAATTGGTGTCATTCTCGGGGCCGAGGTGGTGCAGCACGTGGGAGCCGGGTTACCGGAAGAATCCTGGGAGAGAGTTCTCGGGGAGATCAAAAAAATAGAAAAGAAGTACGTATAATACGACAATGATGTCGCGGGAACACACCGTGGATCATGTAATTAATAAATAGAATTCATATAGGAGGTATAAAAGATGTGCGCTGCAGTTAAACAAAAATTTGGGGACGATCCTGTCGAAATGCGGGATACCGATCATTATGTACACGAATACGTGGAAACTTTTGTGGACAAGTGGGACGAGCTGATTGACTGGGATAGCCGGGCACAAAACGAAGGAACCTTTTTTATTGATATACTCAAAAAAAAGGGTGCCAAACATGTTTTGGATGTCGCGACTGGAACAGGGTTTCATTCAGCGAGGCTTTTAAACGCCGGTTTTGAAGTCGTGAGTGCCGACGGTAGTGCTGATATGCTGATGAAAGCCTTTGAGAACGGGTGTAAACACGGGTATATAATGAGAACCGTTAAGGCGGACTGGAGATGGCTGAACCGTGATGTACACGGGGAATACGATGCCATTATTTGCCTTGGAAATTCTTTCACGCACCTGTTTAATGAACGTGACCGTAGAAAAGCCCTGGCGGAGTTCTATGCCATGTTAAAACATGATGGCATCCTGATTATCGATCAGCGGAATTATGATTCCATACTGGACCACGGGTTCAGCAGTAAACATAAGTACTACTATTGCGGTGAAAACGTGGTTGCAGAACCGGCACACATGGATGAAGGACTTGCAAGGTTCAGATACGAATTTCCTGATAAGTCGGTTTTTCACCTGAACATGTTTCCTTTAAGAAAGAGCTATACCCGAAGACTATTGCGTGAAGTTGGTTTCCAGAGAATAGAAACGTACGGTGATTTTCAGGAAACATACAGGGATGAAGAACCCGACTTCTTTATACATGTGGCCGAGAAAAAATATGTTGAAGACTACGAGGAGGAGCACAATGAGTAACGCATATTCAGATGTTGTGAATATCGCGCGGGACTACTATAACAGTGACGATGCCGATAACTTCTATTTTACCATATGGGGTGGCGAGGATATTCATATTGGGATGTACAATTCTGATAAAGAACCGATTTTCGACGCCAGCCGAAGAACGGTGCAGCAGATGGCTTCCCGGCTTAAGAATCTTTCAGCTGATGCAAGGGTGCTTGATATTGGTGCCGGATACGGCGGATCAGCACGTTTCCTGGCAAAGAACTACGGTTGTCACGTGGTGGCACTCAATCTCAGCGAGGTTGAGAACCAGCGGGATCGACATATGAACGAGGAGCAGGGCCTGGATCATCTCATAGACGTTGTGGATGGTGATTTTGAGAACCTGCCATATCCTGATAATTCCTTTGATATTGTCTGGTCACAGGATGCCATATTACACAGTGGGAACCGTGCCAGGGTGATGGAAGAAGTGTGCAGGGTGCTGAAGCCAGGTGGCGAGTTTGTTTTTACCGATCCCATGCAGGCAGATGATTGTCCGGATGGTGTTTTACAGCCCATTCTCGAGAGAATTCACCTTGATACTCTTGGATCTCCCGCTTTTTACCGGAGTATGGCACAAAAGCTGGATATGACAGAAATGGGATTTGATGATAATTCCCATCAGCTTCCCGCACACTATGGAAGAGTGCTCAAGGAAACAGAAGCACGCGAAGATGAACTTGGTAAAGTGGTAAGCCAGGAATACATTGAACGGATGAAAAAAGGTCTTCGTCACTGGGTTGACGGTGGAAATAACGACTACCTTGTGTGGGGAATCTTTCATTTTCAGAAATAGACATCTCTACAGGGATGAACCGCCCCCCATCGTAAATGAACAATGCAGGGGCGGTATCTCCTGCTTTTTTTTAAAAATCCCTGACAACTTTTCATGGCACTTGGTATTTTTATTATTAAACTGACACTTGTACGTACAGGAATGTTTTATGAGAGCAATACGAAATATTTTTACTGAAAAGACAAAAACCTATTCTTTTGAATTTTTCACGCCGAAAACCTCCCCGGGGTTCGAAAGGCTTTTTGAAAATGCCCGGGAGATATACAACACTCTCACCCCCGATTTCTTTTCGGTTACCTATGGTGCCGGTGGAAGTACCAGGGAGGGCACCATGTACCTTGTGGATACACTACAGCAGCAACTTTCAATCCCCGTCATGCATCATCTTACCTGTATTAATCACAGCAAGCAGGAACTGGCTGCCATACTGGATGAACTGTATGAAAAAAATATTGCAAACGTGCTTGCCCTTCGTGGAGATCCACCTGCTGGTGAATCCACCTGGGAACCTCATCCAGACGGGTTTGAGTATTCATCCCAGTTGTGCCGTTTCATCCGGTCTAAGTGGGAAGATCTGTCGGTTGGTGTGGCCGGTTTCCCGGAGGGACACCCTGAAAGTCCCGACCTTGAAACAGATGTTATTAACCTTAAAAAGAAGATAGACGCCGGGGGAGAGTTTGTCATCACCCAGTTCTTTTTTACCATAGAGGATTATTTCAGGTATCGTGAGCTGGCAGATAAGCATGGTATACATGCAAGAATTATCCCGGGAGTGCTTCCCATAACCAATTACCATAATCTTTTACGCTTTACAGATGTATGCAAGGCGAACGTGCCGGATTATATTCATCGCACATTCGGTCCCATAGAAGATGATCCAGAGGCCACCTTTCATGCCGGCGTAGAGGCTGCATCAAGGCTGTGTACCGATTTGCTGGACGCGGGTGCACCGGGTCTTCATTTCTATACCGTGAACAGGGCCCGATCGGTGGTGGAGATATGTAAAAATGTCGGGTGCGCCCAAATGAAAGTGAGTAACGTGTAAGGGGTTGTCTTAGTCGTTTTCTTCTTCAAGCATGCTGTTCAATTCACGCTTCTCTTTTACGTAATGGTACCCGTAATACGCTGCGGCCCCCACGCCTGCCGCGGCCGAGGTAAATGCCACCGCGGCCACCACCGTGCTGATGGCGCCGAAATGCAGCACCTGGTAGAAGAGAAAGCCTA
Organism: uncultured Leptospiraceae bacterium; assembly: GCA_964345775.1. Classification (GTDB taxonomy): domain Bacteria; phylum Spirochaetota; class UBA4802; order UBA4802; family UB4802; genus M55B154. The sequence continues at coordinate 47,641 of CAYFSO010000010.1, forward strand.
TCCCCGCCGACCCGGCGGCGCTGCCGGTGAAGAAGAGCGAATTGTAGCCATTGGTGACCCGGTTCTGCCGTTCCAGGAACAGGTAGCCGATGAGCTTTTCCGGGGGCAGGCTGTCAACACGGCTTGTCTCGCCTGGCTTAATGGTAAATTCTCCGTACAGGGGATAGTCGTGATAGTAATAGCGTCGCAGTCGAATGGGTTTCCCGCCCTGCAGCATCCCTACGGAATAACTGTACTCTCCCGGTTCCAGGGTAACCGGTAGCGTGAGTACGTAGAACTGTCCCCTGAAGGTCTGCGGGGTGAGCCTGAATTCTTCCGCGTATTCATGCCGGTCGATGCTTTGTATGATGAGCCTGAAGGTTATGTTCCTGCGGTCCATGTTGTATATGTCCTGCCATATGAAATACGGCTTGCCCGTGGTGATGGCTTCACGCGGATACTGCAGGGTACCCGCGGCGGATGTTTCTGCAACGGCCGTGCCGGCAGGGGCCATGACCCCGGTTACCAGTACGCATGCCAGGATGATTATAGTGACTGTTTTTCTCATTAATGATGTCGCTCCGTTAAGGGAATAGTGGTATCTCTTCATACTACGGATGATTTTTCAAACAGTTTTTTTATCAGGGATTGTCGGGGCGATTTATGAATCGCCCGTGCGGGCGTGGTTCAATAGCCAACGCAAAGCAGTGTATAGTTCATGTCACATGGATGCGGAGTGGAATAAACCCATGTACCATCATTTGCTGTTGGATCACCTGTATACCCCATATAGACCATACCATCGTTACTTGTCCAGTCCTGGCAATTAGTTGTATCATACTCTCCGCTTTGCGTTGATCCGGTCCAATAACTTGAACTGGTAAATCCACCTAACGAAGACAGGCTGGCATCCAGGGTGTTATCCCAGAGCCCTGGCCATGAATTTGAAACCTGGCTTGTTGCCTGGGTTGAGTCGACGGCGGCAACCGCAACATCATGGAATATAGACGGAACCACATCCTTCACGTCCCTGCTGGATGTGCTTAAAAGTGGATAGACCTGTGTAATTTCCAGGAAAGAATACGTTGTTTCAATTGCATCAAGACATCTCTGTTGGGGGTCACCATTTGTTGTAAAGGCCCCATCATCCGTAAGTCCATCGGAGAATATATAGATTAGCTCCGGTTTCTGACCGTATTTCGCAATAGTATACATATCCGCCCTGTCGCAGGTGAGGAAATATATGATAAATGGCAGGCTGAAAAGCAGCAGAAGAATTTTTTTCATTTATTATAATTTCCCTGGTTAAAAATTATTGAAACATCTAGAATCTGTATATTATTAAATACTCAATACCCCACACAAACCAGCAAGCTCGGTGTGCCACAACCGGCGGGTGAAATGTCCTCTATCCATGTTGGATTAACGCTGCCATCGCCCTGTGTTCCAGAAGCTGCTGAATCTGACCAGCCATTACAATTATTTGTTGATAATATGCCAGAAGCAGTACTTCCTGTCCAATAACCACTAATTCCAATAGTGCTTAAATCACCTGTCGGACCTGTAACCCATAAATCGTTCCAGGAACTGGACAGTGAAACAGTTAACGATGTTTCATTTATTCCTATAACTTCAACATGGCTGTATATATCCGGTACGATATCGCGAACATCCCTTTCATGTGTGCTTAATAGTGGTTCAATTCTTGTAATATCCAGATCTGTGAAATAAGTTTCATATTGGATGTAG
>CAYFSO010000011.1:0-45126 GCA_964345775.1 uncultured Leptospiraceae bacterium
CTAAATTACATGGAGAAAACAACCCTATAATGCCATATACAAGCCTGCAGCAATTCATAACCGCCCTTGAAAAGGCGGGAGAACTGAAGCGCATCACCGCCGAGGTTGACCCGTACCTGGAGATAACACAGATCACCGACCGGGTGAGCAAAGAGTACGGCCCCGCCCTCCTCTTTGAGAAGGTGAAGGGGTCAGAGCATCCCCTGCTGATAAACGCCTACGGCACATTTGAACGCATGCAGATGGCACTGCACTGTGACTCCCTGGATGACATTGCCGCCCGCATCGAGAAGCTCTTAAAAACGCAGCCCCCGAAAACACTTGGCGAAAAGGTGAAGATGCTGCTCACCCTCAAGGAGGTGGGTGACTACATGCCCCGCACCGTAAAAAGCGCCCCCTGCCAGGAGAAGGTGTACACCGACGGCCCCATGCTTGACAGGCTGCCCATCATCACCTGCTGGCCCGATGACGGCGGCCCCTACATCACCCTGCCGCTGGTGTTCACCAAAGACCCCCACACCGGCATACAGAACTGCGGCATGTACCGCATGCAGAAATTTGACAACACCTCAACGGGCATGCACTGGCAGTACAACAAGGACGGGGCACGCCATTACCGCAAACACGGAAAACTGGGCACCCGCATGCCGGTGGCGGTGGCACTGGGAGGGCCGCCCGCGGTCACCTACGCGTCCTCCGCCCCGCTGCCCCCCGATATCGACGAGATGCTCTTTGCCGGCTTCCTGGAGTCGCGGTCAATACCCATGGTGAAGGCGAAGACCTGTGACCTCATGGTGCCCGCCGAGGCGGACTACATCATAGAAGGATACGTTGATCCCGGTGACGAGACCATCGAGGGGCCTTTCGGCGACCATACCGGCTTTTACTCGGCGGCCGACACCTATCCCGTCTTTCACGTCACCTGCGTCACCACCCGCAACAACCCGGTGTACCCCACCACCATCGTGGGCAAGCCCCCCATGGAAGACTGCTACATGGCAAAGGCCACCGAGCGCCTCTTTCTGCCAATGCTGAAGATGGTGGTACCCGAGATCGTGGACATGAACCTTCCCATGGAAGGGGTCTTCCACAACTGCGCGCTGGTCTCCATCAACAAGGAACATCCCGGGCAGGCCAAGAAGGTGATGAACGCCCTGTGGGGCCTGGGACAGATGTCATCAACCAAGTACATAATCGTCTTTGACGCCGACATAGACCTCTCGGACAACAGCACGGTGGTGTGGAAACTCTTGAACAACGTTGACCCCCGCCGTGACCTGCTGCTCTCAGAGGGGCCCCTTGACGCGCTGGACCATTCCGCGCCATTTCAGAACTTCGGGGGAAAGATGGGCATCGACGCAACCCGAAAGACCCGCGAAGAGGGTATGGGACGTGACTGGCCCGAGGAGATCGTCATGTCGGATGAGATAATCCAACTTGTAACCAGGCGGTGGAAGGAATATGGACTTTAAGAAATTTTCAAAACTTGTACTTATCCAGCAGACCTTTTTCGCCCTGCCCTTTGCCTACCTGGGAGTGCTTTTCGCCGGCGGCGGAACGCTGCTTACCTGGGTATGGGTCACCCTTGCCATGACAGGGGCACGCACGGCGGGCATGGCGTTTAACCGGCTCATCGACGCCCGGATCGACGCCGCCAATCCACGCACCAGTGACCGGCTGCTCCCCCGGGGAGAGGTGACCAGGGCACAGGTGTGGACGGTTGCGGCGGTCTCAAGCGCCCTGCTGGTCTTCTCGTCCTTCATGTTAAACGAGCTCTGCTTTTACCTTTCGTTCGCGGCCATTGCCCTGCTTTTCAGCTATTCATGGTTCAAGCGTTTCAGCGCCACTTCCCATTTCTATCTTGGCTTCGTTGAGGCGGCCGCACCAATCGGGGGATACCTGGCCGTGACGGGCCAGTTCCACCTCGTACCATTCGTGCTTGGCTTTGCCATCATGACATGGATCGGCGGCCTTGATATCGTCTACGCCCTGCAGGACAAAGACTTCGACCGGGAAGCGGGACTTCACTCCATACCGGCAACGCTTGGTGAGAAGGGCGCCCTGCTTTTCTCGGCGGGTGCCTACGTGCTTGCCTCGGGGGCACTCATCGCCGCCGGCGCACTCACCGCCAGGGGCACCGCCTACTGGGTGGCAACCGGCTGTGTCATGCTCATCTTCTTTCACCAGCAGCGCCTTGCACGCAACGACGACCTGTCGGGCTCGGTACGTGAGTTTTTCAGGGTGAACATGTTCATATCCCCGGTACTGTTTCTGGGGACGTTCATTGATGTGATCTGGATATAGTAAAATGGTTATTAGTGCTCACTATTCACTATGCACTATAGACTATACACTGCGCCCGCAGGGCGCTCTTATTTCTGAAGCATAATTTACACGTGATACAATAAACATATGATAGTTGTGGGTATAACAGGGGCCAGCGGTGTCATTCTTGGCATCAGGCTGATAGAGACCCTTCTCGATGCAGGACGGGAGGTGGCAGCCGTGGTCACCGACGCCGGGTGGAAGGTGATCTCCCACGAGATGGGCAGTGACGCCGCCGCCGGCAAAAGCGTTGCGTCCATTTTGAGGGCCCGCGGCAGGGCAGGTGACCTCTCACTTCTGAAAGAGTACGCCAATGACGATTACACCTCCCCCGCCGCAAGCGGTACCGGCAGGGTTGACGCGGTGGTGGTTGTTCCCTGCTCCATGAAAAGCCTTGCGGCGGTGGCACACGGGTACGCCGACAGCCTGCTGCACCGGGCGTGCGACGTGGCCCTCAAAGAACGCAGAAAGTGCGTTCTGGTACCCAGGGAGACCCCCCTGGGCCTGGTGCACGTTGAGAACATGCGCAGCGTGCTGCTGGCGGGCGGCATTCTCGTCCCCCCCGTACCGGCTTTTTACACGTACCCGAAGACTGTTGAAGATATCATAGACTTTATTACCGGGAAAATACTGAACATACTGGATATACCCCATTCCCTTTTCGAAGCATGGGGCAGTAAAAAATAAAGGCATGCGGAATAGTATAGAAGACACGCATCTCCGCCGGGTGGCGGAAAAGGTAGAGGCAGGCGTTCCGGTCAGCACCGACGACGCCCTGTACATGCTTGAGACCAGCAGCATCCTTGACCTTGGCACCATGGCCAGTCACGTTCGCCATGCCTTTCACGGCAACAAGACCTTCTACGGCGTGAACATGAACCTGAATTACACCAACGTGTGCGAACTCAGGTGCCCCCTGTGCGCCTTCTCATGCGACCAGGGAGATGAGAAGGCCTACGTGATGAGCATGGACCAGGTACGCCAGAAGGTGACCAACGCGGTGGCGGTGGGTATCGACGAGGTGCACATCGTGGGGGGGCTGAACCCGGCCCTTGAGCTTGACTACTTCGAAGAGATGCTGCGAGCCATCAAGCAGGTGAAAGAAGACCTGCATATCGTGGCATTTACCGCCGTGGAGTATGACTACTTCGCACGGCTGAACAATATCCCCGTTGAAGAGGTCTTCACCAGGCTCATGGAGGCGGGACTGGGGGCACTTCCAGGCGGCGGGGCTGAGATATTCGAGCCGTCGGTGCGGGCAAAGATCGCCCCAAAAAAGATACCGGCAAGCCGCTGGCTGGAGGTGATGGAGATTGCCCATTCGCTGGGGCTGAAGACCAACGCCACCATGCTCTTCAACCATCTTGAAACGAACCGGCATATTGTTGATCACCTTGCACAAATACGGAACACCCAGGATAAGACGGGGGGCTTTAAGACCTTCGTCCCCCTCCCCTTTCACGAGGATAACACCGAAATACACGCGAAGAACCGGCAGATCACCGGGTACGATATCATACGGGTATACGCCACCAGCAGGATATTTCTGCACAACGTCCCCCACCTGAAGGGGCTGTGGATGTACCTGGGAGAGAAGATGGCGCAGGTGCTCTTGAACTTCGGGGTGGACGATATGGGCGCCACCTATCACTACGAGAAGGTGGTGCATTCGGCCGGGGCACGTACCGCCAATTACGGTTCCGAGGAACACCTGGTGCGCCTCATCCGAAGCGCCGGCATGGAACCCGTGCGCACCACCGCCGCCTATACCCCCCTTCACAGGGAGGCGTTGTGATGGACCTGGGGTATATCAACTACATGAACTGCTATCCCTTCTACTACCACATGTTCGAGAAGGAACCCTGCCACGGGATCACCGTGGTTCCCGATATACCCAGTAACCTGAACAGCATGATGGCAGACGGGACCCTCACCATGAGCCCCATCTCGGCCGCCGCCTACGCCGACATGGAAGACCACGTGGTGCTGCTCCCTGATTTCTGTCTCAGCTCAATCGGGTACGTCCGCTCGGTGGTGCTGAAAAGCAGGGTGCCCATTGAAGACCTGGAGGGTAAACGCCTGGGGCTTTCGTCAGCATCCCGCACATCGGTTGTGCTCTTGAAAATACTGCTGCAGAACTATTATAATATACAGCCAACATACCTCCCCACAAATCCCAACCCTTCACTGGAGGACGTGGATGCCGCCCTGGTGATCGGCAACGATGCCATGCTGCCTTCAAAAGAACCGGTGCCCTACATCTACGACCTGGGAGACCTGTGGCTGCGCAAGACAGGCTTCCCCGTGGTATTTGCCGTCTTCGCCCTGCGTGAATCACGCATAGAGAAGTATCACAGGGAGATCAGGCAGGTGGTACGCTCCTACTACAGGTCCCTTGAATGCCTTGAAACCGACAGGGAAACACTTATACAAAAGGCGAAGGAGCGCTACCCCGAGATCACCTATGACGTGGACACCTATTACTCGCTCCTCAAGTTCAACTTCACCGAGGAACTGAAAAACGCCCTGGCCTTCTACCTCTTCATCGCCGGCGAAATGGACCTGCTGCCAAAGGTGGAAAACCTGAAATATATCTCCGTTGATGTGTAGATGGAGTGAGAAGTGAGGGGTGAACCTGATATTCGTTTGACATATAACAAATCGCATTTATAATTACATTCATCTTAATGTAAAGAAGGCGGTGCACCATGGCTGAAGAGAATATCTCCAGGCGCAGGTTTCTTAAAAAAGGAATTGGCATCGGTGCCGGTGTTGGTGCTGCCGCACTTGTGGGGGCAGGGTTTTACAACCTGCTGAAAATAAATGATATCACCCAGCTCATCGGCCATTATCCCGAGGGTGCCGGGAAGCATGCCCTTGAGGTCATCAACGAACATGCCCCCCGTCCCAACGTGGTACTTATTTACTGCGATGACCTGGGGTACGGCGATATCGGCTGCTTCGGCAACACCGTAATCCGCACACCCAATATTGACAGCCTTGCCCGGGACGGCGTCCGCTTTACCGGGTATTATGCCAGCAATGCGGTGTGCGCCCCTTCCCGTGCGGGACTGCTTACCGGCAGGTACCCCATTCGCACGGGTATCATCGGCAACACCTATCCCGAGGACGAACCCATCGGCAGGCGTATGGCCCGTAACTTCGGCGGCTGGCTGAAAGCCCTTGGCGTTATGGACATCAGGGAAGACTACGTTGGCCGCGGCATCGATAAGGCAGAGATCACCCTGGCCGAGGCCATGAAGATGGCCGGTTACCGCACGGGCATGATGGGCAAGTGGCACCTTGGTGATTACAGCACAAACCCCGGGTACAACCCCATCCGCCACGGGTTCGACTACTATTTCGGTGTTCCCTACAGCAACGACATGCTGCCCTTCCCGTTGTACCGCAACGAGACAGAGCTGAATGAAAACCTTGGCCTTGGTGAAGAACAGGAAAAGCTTACCGGCCTCTACACCCGCGAAGCGGTGAAGTTCATAGAGAGATCGAAGGACGAGCCCTTCTTCCTCTACATGGCCCATACCTTCCCCCATCAGCCCATACATCCGTCGGACAGGTTCCAGAAACGCTCAAAGGCAGGGAAGTTCGGCGACGTGGTTGAAGAGATAGACTGGAGCGTGGGAGAGTTGCTGAAATGCCTCAGGAAGAACGGCCTTGAAAAGAACACACTGGTCATCTTCACCAGCGACAACGGACCCTGGTACGAGGGAAGTTCGGGCAGCCTGCGCGGGCGAAAGGGCCAGAGCTACGAGGGGGGATTCAGGGTACCCTTTATTGCAAAATGGCCCGGGCAAATACCACGGGGTGCGGTAAATCCCGCCATGACGATGAACATAGATCTCTATCCAACCCTGCTTTCACTTGCCGGCCTGAGTATGCCAAAAGACAGGGTGGTGGACGGGAAAAACATCACCAGGCAGCTTACGGGTAAGAGCAGGAAGTCACCCCATGAGGCACTGTATTTCTACCATTACGACAGGCTTGAAGGGATCAGGATGGACAGGTGGAAATATTTTGACAGGATACACCGGTACACCTGGCCAATCCCGCTGGATGCCGCCTCCGTACCCAATTCGCTTGGAGCTGACCAGATGGGCAACAGGTGGCCCCTGCTGTATGATATACGGCGTGACCCGGGGGAATCATATAACGTCATTAACACCTACCCGCAGGTAGCTGAAAAGCTGAAAACGAATATGGAAGCGTTCAGAAAAGAGATGAAGAAGAACCCGAGGGGATTTAAGACAAAATAAAACTTAAATATACAGGATCCCGTATGTTTTTTAGCCACAGATAGACACAGATGAATAGTGTTAGGTGAGGAGTGAGAAGTGAACAGTGAGCAGGAGAAAGAGAAGCGGGTGGTTACATAATGTTCGGATCCATATGATATTACCTGGCCCAATCCTCCTGCAGTCCCAGGAAGAAGGCATAGTCATAGAGCATCTCCCGGGTACGTTCGGTGTCCCCGTCTGAATGGTACAGTATCGTCAGCTGTACCATGATGGGGTAATACGCGGGGTATATCCGCCTTCCCTCCTCCAGGTATTGAATAGCCTTCTCAGAGTTCCCATCCTTCTTCCATGCGTATGCCAGGCTGTAGTAGAAAAGAACGTTGCGGGGATTCAGCTCAAGTGCTTTGGCCGCATGCTCAATGGCATCATCGTAATCCCCGTCCTTCATTGAAGACTGGTATTTCCTGTAGAGAATAATTTCGTCGGCGGAAGAGAACATGGTTGTCATCATGTTTAAAAGTTTTACTGTTTCAATCCTGCTGTCGGGGTCGCTGATGGCCTCCAGCCCCTTTCTGAATTCAACACCTGCCCGTGTAAAATTGTCGCTTTTGTAAAGGCCAATTCCCCGTTCAATATGCTGACGGGACTGCTGCCCGTATCCCGTGGCAGCAGCCGCAAAAAGCATAAATGCGAAGAGTAAAATGGATACTGGCTTATTTTTCATTTACGTATCCAGTAGGCAACAACACGGTTGTCAAAAAAGGTTGGAACCAGCAGCAGTTTCATACCCGAAATATATTCAAAGTCTGCAGCGTTTATCTTTTTATCAGATTTATCAAACAACACCATGTTCACTTCCCCTATGATCTCCACCCTGCCGTTCCAGTCGCTCACGATGTAGCTCTTTTTACCAACAGGTTTCAGACCGTCTATACTTCTCTCATGCGGCACAAGGGGGGTTACTTTCTTTGTCCTTGTATTCACCGATACGATACCGCTTGAGGTACCGACCAGCAATTTACTCTTGATAAAGAAAAGACCGTTAGGGCTCTTATAATCCAGGTTCATCCATACTGACAGCCTGTTGTCTTCTATAACGTACAAGTCGGTGGTGTTCATATCAGAGATATACACGGTCCCCGAGGAATCAACGGCTATGTCATTTAAAAATTTCGCATCGGGTGCCGAATATGTCCTGCGTACTTTACCCTTCTCAATGTCAATGGCATGAACACGGTCAATATCGGTTACGTACAGGGTATCCTCGTATATACCCATACCTTTCGGGGCGTTGAACCCGTCCACCCATACTTTCTCAAGTATCCTGCCGTCAAGTGAAAGCCTGGAAATAAACCCTTTCCCGTTTTTTTCCAGGGTTTTTCCGGAGATATTAGAAACATATATCTCATTTTTCGCAGAGTTATACATAACGGATTCAGGGACTTCCAAAACTGGTTCAGTTGCCCACTCCTCTTCAACCCTGTAACCGGTGTCCTTCACACATCCTGAAATAAAGAAAACCAGTGAGAAGATAATAACGAGACCCGGCATATTTTTCTTCATCACACCCTCCTGCGTTTAATCTTGTTTTGTATTATTCGTTCAAGGTAAAATTTGCGGATCATGTACGTAGTATTATACAAAAACCGGAGAAAGTCAAGCACGGGAGGCATCTAAAATGCTTCATTCAGAAATTTGGTAAACTCTTCCTCAAGTAACACGTATTGCTCCTTGAGCATGGCATATAGCGACACAAGCTCATCCACGTCGGGGGTCCTCCCCGCCTTCTCCATCATGAAGGCTGCATTCCCCAGCTCTTCAGCACCAATATTAAGAGCGGCACCTTTTATATAGTGAGCCTTACCCGGTATTGATGCCACGTCCCCGTCTCGAATCATCTCACCAAGTTTTTCTATATGCCCGGGGATGATATCACGAAATGACTGCAACAGCTGTGTGGCAAGCTCTTCGTCGCCAGAAATTCTCCTGTATAAATCATCCCTGTTAAAAACCTTTAATCCTCCCATGTCCGCACGCCTGTCTTCTGTCCCGATTATAGCCTGCTCCCTGTCCCTGGCTGTATAAGATGTTTCACCACTTTTATCGCCTGGGATCCAGCGTGAGAGAACTTCCGCCATGCCTTCAGGTGTAATTGGTTTGGCAATGTAATCATCCATTCCCGCTTCCAGGCATTTTTCCCTGTCACCCTGCATGGCATGGGCAGTCAACGCGATAACCGGGACCCTGTGATTACGCACCCCGGAAATTGGTGACCTGATCAATCTCGTAGCCTCGTATCCATCCATGTCGGGCATTTGTACATCCATAAGAACAAGTGAATACGATATGTTTTCAAGGGACTTCACTGCTTCACTGCCGTTTGCCACAATGTCAACACTGTATCCAAGTTTCTTCAATATACCCTCTGCAACCTGCTGGTTGAACACGTTATCTTCGGCCAACAGGATCCGGATCTCCTTCCTTTGTTCTTCATTCAGCTGATGCCTTGTTATAAACTTCCGGGGGGATTCCTTTTGTATGCTGCCATCTTCACTCATTAACGAGAGTATGCAATCTTCAAGCAAATGCCTGCGCACGGGTTTAGTCAGGTAACCGGAAAACCCTATATCCTTCAGTCTTTTAACGTCTCCCCTTTTGCCAACAGAAGTGAGCATCACCAGTTTTATTGAACTTGTGCCAGCTTCCTGTTTTATGATCTTCCCAAATTCTTCCCCGCTCATGCCGGGCATTCTCATATCGCAAAGAGCTACCGTGTAGGGGGCATCATCACCAATGGCTTTTTTAATATGTCTAAACGCCTCTTCCGTATTCTCCACCTCATCATGGCGCATGCCCATGGCATCGAGCATCTGCCCGATAACAACCCTGTTGATCTCGTTATTATCAACCGTCAGGACACGAATATCAGACGGTTGCACTCTACCGGTAGCCTGGCGGTATTCAACGGTTGCGCCCTGTTCCCGAAGGGTAAATGTTACTGTAAACCAGAACGTGGAGCCTTCACCTTCATCACTGGTGAAACCTATTTCTCCACCCATCATGTTTACCAGTTGCTTTGATATGGCCAGCCCCAGTCCCGTCCCTCCAAACTTTCTTGCAGCAGTTCCATCCCCCTGGACGAATGCTTCGAACAAAGAATCCTGTCTTTCCCGTGGTATTCCAATGCCGGTATCATGAACAAAAAACTTCAGGCATGTACTATTTTCCCTGATCCATAAGGCTTCAACAGATACGATCACTTTCCCCTGGCTGGTAAACTTTATGGCATTCCCTACCAGGTTAATGAGCACCTGACGCAGGCGTCCCGGGTCACCTTCCAGGAAATCAGGGATCTCCCCGGGAATATAACAATTAAACTCGAGATTTTTCTCATATGCACGCAGGGCAAGCATATCCATGCAATCATCAAGAACAACCCGCAGGTTGAAATCCATTATATCCAGGTCCAGTTTCCCTGCCTCGATCTTGGAAATATCCAGTATATCGTTTATCAGCATCAACAGCGCGTCACCGCTGTTGCGCACCACTTCGGCATAGTGCCGCTGTTCATTGTTAAGTGCAGTATCAAGCAACAACCCGGTCATACCGATGATCCCGTTCAGGGGAGTACGGATCTCGTGGCTCATGTTGGCAAGGAATTGCCCCTTCGCCTCGTTGGCATCTGCCAGTTCCTGGTTCTTACTACGAATTTCCTCCATGAGTGAAGCCTGGTATTCCTCGGACATTCTTTTTTCCAGGTAGTAACCAATCAACTGTGCGGCGGTTCCCAGCAACCTCACATCCTCTTCCTGCCATATACGCTCTTCCCGTGTATCATCAAACCCTATAAACCCAAACCACTCATTATTTACCTGGATCGGTAAAATTAGAATTGAGACAATGCCCTGGGGGTCAAGCATCTTCCTTTCGGATTTGGGGAATTCCTTTGCCAGTCCTTCCACGGCCCTCCCGGTCGACAATATTTCCTTCCATCTCTCAAAACCGTCATCATACGGGACATGTTGTAAATCCTCGTTATCAAACTCTGATGTCACCCCGGGGGCACACACTTCATGTATTTGCCGCATCGAAAGTCCAGTTTCCGGGTCATCATAATTTTCAAAAATGTATATCCTGCTCGTTTTCGTGGCATCAAGGAGATGACCCAGGGCCTGCTCCAGCACATTTTCTTCATTAACAAGCAGCTCGTGAGAACAGGCTGCCAGGCCCGCTTCATACCGCAGACGGGTTCTCTGTATTTCCTCAGCCTTTTTCTGCTTGGATATATCCATAAATACTTCCAGGTTCTTTTCTTCTCCCCCGATGATGACTTTCTTTACAGATTTTAATACAGGAAGAACCGATCCATCCGCTCGAACAAGATTTCTTTCTTCGCTGTCAATTTGATTATTGCTACCAGACACCGGGCATTTGTTTAGCATATCTGGACACAGGTAGTTCGTACACTCTTTACCTATTATCTGGTCTGCGCCCAGCCCTATCATTTTTTCAGTTTCTACATTAACACTCTCTATTATAAATTTTTCAGGATCTACCACGGCAACCCCAACTGTTAGATTGTTCAATAAAATACGCTGAAATTCTTCCTGTTCCTTGAGCTGCTGCTGAACCTGAACCCTTTCGGTTATATCGGTTATAACCGCCAGTAGATGGAGACTCCCCTTGAATAATACGTTCGATCCCCTTACCTCTATGTCAAATAGTGTACCATCCTTTCGCACACCAAGACTCTCTGTATAAAAAGACTCGCCCGATGAGGCGGTACGCAAAAAATTCTCAAAAAGTTGCAGATGATCCGGGTGAACCAATATCCTGCCATCACCGTGTAACAGTTCATCACGCGAATACCCGTAATGCTCCTCCGCTGACCTGTTCAAATCAATGACATTCCCATCAAGATCAAACACCAGCATAATGTTCGTGGTAGCGTGAAATACATTACTGTACCTTTCTTCCCCTTCTTTTATGCGTTCAAATGCTTCACGCAACTGAAACGCCATTTCGATCGATGACAGTAATACGTAATCTCCGGAATGCTTCAAAACGTAGCCATACCTGGTTATTTTCCTTACTTTTTCCACGATGTCTTTACCGGTATGCGAGGTGAGAAATATTATGGGAAGGTCCCTGATCTCAAGAATCTTTTGAGAGGCTTCCGTGCCGTCCATACCACTGCCAAGGTCGATGTCCATTAATACCAGGTCAATATTGGAATTATTTGCTGACTGTTCTATAGCCTCTTCACCATGATGTGCCAATACAACGTTATATCCATGGTTCTCAAGCATCATTGCCCTGTCCATGGCGGTAATGACATCGTCATCCACCAGTAGAATAGTTTCATTTTTCATAGTAGTTCCCGGTCAATAAACCTGAAGTATTCAATCCTTCTCCATGTGTATTATATAATACATAAGTACAGTTTACTCAAGAAATTCTATGAATTCCATCCCTTATCTCGTGTTAACTTTTATCCAAATGCTGATTGACTATCCCCCTTGACTATGATAATAATATGTAACACATGAAAGTATATTAATAATGATGCCTGATAAGGTTAGATATGAAGAAAGAAATACTTCTTGTAGAAGATGAGATAACATCAGCAAAGCTTCTTGAAAAGGCCGTGGATATTGCAGGCTACAAGCCTGTTACCACGTCAAACGGGAAGGAGGCACTCGAAACCTTCGAGAAGAGGTCTTTCCCCGTCGTAATTACCGACATCGAGATGCCGGTAATGGATGGCCAGGAACTGATCCGAAAGCTCATGGAAATGGAAATACCCCCGGTAATAATCGTACAGACTGTACATGCCGAGGTGTCCCTCATTATTGATATCATGAAAACCGGTGTATATGATTACATTGTAAAGCCCGTTGATATTAACGAGTTGTCCGTGAAGATAAAGAGAGCCATGGAAACCGCCGAACTGCGAAGGATGCAGAAATCCATTGAGCGGGAGAAGGTGATCCGCCTTGAACGCGAACTGGAATGGTACCACTTAAGCGAGAGCATGCTGAACCGGGATGTCCACAACCTTGACAAATCCCTTTTCCACTCGTTACACACGGCCTTCAACCAGGGAGCAGGGTTCGGGGCACTATTAACACTTCTACAGCTTCTCTCTTCAACTGCGAAAAAAGAGGGGGAGCAGTACGTTGTCGATGCCGAACTCATGCAGATGATCGAGGACAACCTGGAAATATCCAACAAGGTACTACAAACATTTTCAGATTTAGACAAAATTTCCACTGACACAATTGATACGGAAGCAGTCGATTATGATGAACTGTACCAATTGCTGCAATCCGTCGTTTCTTCCATGGATAAGTATTCTTCATTGAGAAATAACAGGGTGGTAATTTCGGATCCCAAAAGCCAGCACAAAAAAACAAGGGTAAGTCTGAACAGGGACTATTTTACAAAGGTTATGAATGAATTACTGATCAACGCCTGCAAGTTCTCCGAACCCGGCACCCCTGTTTACATACTGGTAGAAGCAGAAGCGGATACGCTGGATATATCCGTACTGAATAAACCCGCACCTGATGAACAGGGAAGAATTGGCATACCACTGGGATATGAGAACATTGTCTTTGAACCCTTTTTCAGAATGACCAAGACAGTGAAGGAAGAGTATGACAGCGTAGATTATGGTCTCGGGTTAACCATGGTTGAGAAAATCGTCAAGTCCCATAAAGGACATGTAAAGATAGCAAACGTAAACGACTACTCCGAGTATACACGAGAACCCGAGCAGAAGGTAATGGTCTCCATAAAACTCCCCTTTGCCGGCTAACAGGTAAATCCCGCCATATTACCGGCAGCCTCGCAATTCCCTTGCGAAAAACGTGCTATAATTATACTGTGACCATATTGATCTCAACCAGTAAATACGTGCAGGATATACATGGCCCATCTTGTTGACAAGATATATTCAGGTGAAAGGGTAAAGAAGGACGAGGCACTGTCCCTGTTCCAGTGGGACCTGGTGGAACTTGGCAGGGCAGCCGATTTCCGCCGAAACCTTGCCACGCCGGGTAACCGGGTGGGGTTTGTACTGGACAGGATCGTCAACTACACCAACGTGTGCCAGGCCGGGTGCCTGTTCTGTGCCTACCATGCCCGGGGGGGACTTATTGAACCCTACCGCATGGAGATGGACGAGATCCTGCGCAAGGTTGAAGAACTCGCGGCCATCGGCGGCACCCAGGTGATGCTGCAGGGGGGGCTGCACCCCGACTACACCCTGGACACCTACCTGGAGATGCTGCAAACCGTAAAGGGGCGTTCCCCGGATATATACCTGCATTCATTCTCCCCCGCCGAGGTGGTACACGTGGCGAATATGCACGGCATGACGTACAGGGATGTTCTGGCCGCCATGAAAGAGGCGGGGCTTGATTCCATGCCGGGAGCCTCTGACCTGCTGGTTGACCGCATCAGGCAGAAGGTAAGCCCCCGCAAGCTCACCACCGCCCAGTGGCAGGATGTGATGCGGGCCATACGGGCCAACGGCATGCATTCAACCGCCACAATGACCTACGGCATGGAAGAGACCCTGCAGGAGCGCATAGAGCACCTGGACGTCATACGTCGCACCCAGGATGAAACGGGTGTACTGAAAGCCTTTATTCCCTGGTCCTTCTCGCCGGGACGTACCAGGATGGACCACGTGATCCCGGCAACGGGAATAGACTACCTGAAAATTCTGGCAATCGGCCGAATTTTTCTCGACAATATACCCTATATCCAGGCAGGATGGCTTACCGAGGGGCTTGATCTTGCCCAGGTGGCCCTCACCATGGGAGCCAATGACATGGGGGGGATCCTCATGGAAGAGGTGGTTGTGAAGGCAACCGGTATTCAGACCATGACCAACCTGGAAGAGCTTGTAAAGATCATCAAAAATGCCGGGAAGATCCCGGTACAGCGGGACACCCTCTACCGGCAAATAAGGAGTTACCAGTGAATTCGCCCGGATATTTCCAGTTACGCAGCGATGAATGCCAGCCCAGGAAAAAGTTTATACAGGGTATGTTCGATGCCATCGTGCCCACCTACGACTTCGTGAACAGGGTGCTTTCAATGGGCATCGATGTTCGCTGGCGCAAACAGCTCATATCAATACTGGGGGACGTGCGGGGCAAGAAGGTGCTTGACCTGTGCTGCGGCACCGGTGACCTGTCAAGGGCCATCACCGAGCGGGGTGGACGGGTAACCTCCCTGGATTTTTCGATGAACATGCTGAGAACCGGCATCTGCAACCAGTCAATAACCGAGCCGGTGGCAGCCGACGCGTCCCTTCTTCCGTTTAAGCCGGGCACCTTTGACGCGGTAACCATCGCCTTTGGCATACGCAACATACCCGATCTTGATGATTTTATAACCGAAGTGAAGAAGGTACTTAAACCCGAAGGTACATTCATAATACTTGAACTCACCCGGCCCCGGCGTGGCATTGTGCGCTTTTTTTACAATATATACCTGCGGCTGGTATTGCCGGTGGTGGGGGGCCTCATTTCCGGACAGCGCATGGCGTACCGTTACCTGTCAGGTACGATATCAACCTTCATCAATCCACCATCCATGCAGGGCATCCTTGAAAAATTCGGGTTTACGTCCATCCATCACAGGTCTCTTACTTTCAGTATTGCCACCATCATAACCGCGCAGAAACAGCAGGTACCGGGAATTGCCGGGGGTGTTTTTGCACGGGAAAAGGATACCGATCTTGGTAATGCCATCGTGCATTAAGAGATTACAGCCTTCTTACAATTAATTCTTGCAATAATTAATTACCCCTGATATCCGTACATAATAATCCATCCCTTTAACAGGAGTAATATCCCTTGAATAAACGTATTTTCATTATTGACGGGCACGCACTCTGTTACCGTGCATATTTTGCATTCATAAATAATCCACTCACAAACAGCAGCGGACAGAACGTGTCTGCCATTTACGGGTTTGCCCGCATGCTGCTGAAGCTTATGGAAGAGCAAAACCCCGATTACCTGGTGGTTGCCTTTGATCCTCCAAAAAGAACATTCAGGTTCGACGTCTATCCTGAATACAAGGCACAGCGTGAAAAGATGCCCGACGAGCTTCGCTCCCAGGTGGAGGAGATCAAGCACATGCTGTCGGTACTCAACATACCGCAGGTGATAATAGACAATTACGAGGCGGACGACGTGATGGGCTCCATGGCCAGCCGTTATGGCAGTTCAGAATACGATGTGATACTGGTAACAGGGGACAAGGACGCCTACCAGCTGGTCAACGATCATGTTAAGATATACGCCGGGAAGAAGGGCATAAGCGAATTCGAGATGTACGACCGCCAGGCGGTCATTGACAAGCTTGGGATAGAGCCTGAACAGGTTATCGACTACATGGCACTGGTTGGTGATTCCTCGGACAATATTCCCGGTGTACGCGGCATCGGCCCCAGGACGGCACAGAAGCTGGTACAGGAATACGGCTCCCTTGACAGCATTTACGAAAATCTCCATCAGCTCAAGGGCAAGATGAAGGAAAACCTGGAAGAGAACCGTGATATGGCATATCTCAGCAGGGACCTTGTCACCATAAGAACAGGCCTTGATGTAGCGATCGATATGGAAAAGGCCAGTACCCCCAACATAAAGACACCTGAAAACAGGGAGTACTTCAACAGCCTTGAGATGAGTACAATAGCTGACAGCCTTTCTGAAGAAAAGAACAGCGATAAAGAAAGCAGTAAAAAAAAAGAACGTGAATACACCATAGTCCGCACTACAGGAGAATTACAGCAGGTAATAGAAGCTGTGGAAGACTCCGGTATCCTTTCAATTGATACGGAGACCACGTCAAAACGTCCGGTAGAAGCCGAACTCATGGGCATATCCATATCCATTGAAGAGAACAGCGGCTGGTATATACCGGTTCCCGCGGGAACGCTTTTCGAGGAGAACCCCCTTCCCAAAAATGAGATCGTATCCACACTGAAACCCCTGCTGGAAGACCCGGCAGTCCGCAAGATCGGGCAGAACATCAAGTACGATATCATAGTGCTGGCAGGTGAAGGCATCATTATGCAGGGTGTGTACTTCGATACCATGATAGCAGCCTACCTGCTCAACCCTGCCGAAAGGCGCCATAACCTTGACGACCTGGCCATGCAGTACCTGGGATATACCACTACCACCTACAAAGAACTGCTGGCTTCAGCCGGTAAGAAAGCAGCTTCACTTGCAGACGTATCACTTGAAGATATCGCCGATTACGCCATCGAGGACGCAGACATCACCCTCAGGTTGTACCGGGTCCTGAAAACAAAACTGGAAGAGGAAGGGCTGCTGTCCCTCTTTTTCGATGTTGAGATGCCCCTTGTACAGGTACTTGCAGACATGGAGATGAAAGGCATTAAGATCGACCCGAACCATTTCAGCCTTATCCAGCAGGAAAACGAGAAAATGCTGGAAGAGGTGAAGGAGAAGATATACGAGATGGCCGAAGAGATGTTCAACATCAATTCAACCAGGGAACTCTCACGGGTTCTCTTTGAAAAGCTGGCATTAAAACCCGTAAAAAAAACGAAGACGGGCTTCTCAACGGACATACAGGTACTTGAAGCCCTGAGAAAAGAGCATGATATTATTGAACATCTTATCACCTACCGAACCCTCTCCAAGCTGAAAAGCACCTATATCGACACACTGCCCCGCCTGGCAGACCCCGGAACGGGACGCATCCATACCTCGTTCAACCAGACGATAACCGCCACGGGCCGTTTGTCTTCCTCTGATCCAAATCTTCAGAATATACCAATACGTGATATGATGGGCAAGAAGATCCGCCAGGGGTTTGTGCCCGAAAAGGGATGCAGCCTCATGTCTGCCGACTATTCGCAGATCGAGCTGCGGCTTGCCGCACATCTTTCCGGGGATGAAGCCATGCTGTCGGCATTCAGGGAAGGTATTGATATTCACAGTAAGACCGCGGCTTCTGTATTCGGCACCGGTCTCGACGGTGTACAGCCGAAGATGCGCCGGCAGGCCAAGATCATAAACTTTGCCACCATCTACGGGGTCTCTCCATACGGGCTGTCACAGCAGGCGGACATCTCCTTTGAAGAGGCCAGGGAATTCATTCGCATATACTTTGAAACATATCCCGGTTTCCGAAAGTACGTTGATGATACCATTGCCTTTGCCAGGGAGCACGGTTACGTGAAAACCATGCTGGGCAGAAAACGCCCGGTACCCGAGATCAACGCGGACATACAGTTCCGCCGGGAAGGAGCCGAGCGTATAGCCATAAACACCCCAATACAGGGTACGTCTGCTGACATGATAAAGATAGCCATGATACATATACATGAACAGATACGAAAAGAAAAACTTCGTTCATGCATGATCCTTCAAGTGCACGATGAGCTTGTTTTTGAAATTCCCGATGAAGAAAAGACTGTCATGGAATCACTTGTGCTGGAACACATGGTAAACTGTCTGGAGCTTGATGTACCCATAGTGGTGGACATCGGCTGGGGGCAGAACTGGGCAGAATCACATTAAATTATACAACATGCAGTTAAAAATACCAGATGGCCCTTCGACGCAGATCATGACAGGCCGCGTCGTCCCGGTAAACCGGGACTCCCCGCCATGACAAATACAATTACAGTTAGAAACTGATGAATAAAGTGAGAAGTGACCAGTGAGAAGCGAAAGCACTTACTATAATCTAAAATATCCTTTCCAGCATGCTGTCAAATGAAGCCTTTAACTCCTCAAGATGGGTACCCACGTACAATACGGCGTATATGCTTATAAGTATTCCCATCACGACATGCAGGGGGAACAAAAGCTGCCCGCCGTAATAATCGTTTAACCAGGACAATGACTTGTTGAAGGGCAGCAGCAAGATGCCTGAAAAGATAATAAATCCCGACAAAATCCAATTGAACGATGATACCTCCTTCCGGTACTGTACAGATGACATACGTACCAGTTGCATTACCGTATCGGCTGCATCATGCTCCATGATATATGGGAAATCTCCTTCCAGGCTTACCAGTTGCTTTTCTATAAATTGAACTTCTTTTCTGCACCCGGGGCACATAAGCATGTGAATTCGTATACTCATTGGCACCCCGTCATCCACATCCAGCTGGAAATAACGATCCATTACTTTTTCACACTTCATAATACTCCTCCGCCAAAGTACCCCTCAAGCCGTCACGTAACTGGCGCTTGGCACGGAACACATGGGATTTTATGGTATTCACGGGGAAGTCAGTAATATCACTGATCTCGCGGAACGACATCCCCGCGAAAAAAAACAGGTCAAGGCATACACGGTATTTGGGCGCAAGCTTTTCTATCTCGTGTTGCAAGAGGGACTTAATCTCACTTTTTAGATGCTGATGTTCGGGTGTTGGTGTGTCAGAAGACTTCATGAATTCATCGAATTCCGGCTCCACCCTGTTCGACTTCACCATGTTAATACCATGGTTGTAAGCCAGCTTCAGCATCCAGCTCTTGAACTTGCCCTTTTGTTTGTATGTTCCAAGATTATTATACACCTTCAAAAACACTTCCTGTACAAAGTCATAGGCATCATCCTCCCTGTGGAAGAACCTCATTCCTATATTGTACACATGCTGCTGATACCTCTCCACGATAATCCTGAAACTTTCACTGTCGCCTCGCAATACCTGTGTAACAACATGTTCATCAGTCACCTGCTCGACGGTCATTTTTTATTTTACGTACCCTTGTAATAATATAATATAGAATGAGGCTGAGCCCTACAGACAGGGGGATCAATCCTCCCAGGAGGCTGTAATTTGCACCTTCCTTGATGACAAAGAGAATGGTAATGCTTACACCAATACCAAACAATAAAAGCCCGCTGAGAAGACTGAAAGATTCAATATCGAATATGGGGTTCTTTTTCATCATACCCTTTTCGATCATAAGCATCTTTTCCCTGTGATTCCAGAAAAGGAAAAAGAATACAACAACGCTGCCCATCACTATTCCCACTATGGGGATTATCGATATAAGTATTTGTGCTGCTGCTGATGGTACAGATTCCATACGCTCATCTCCTTTCTGATAACTTAATATTGAGCCAACAGCCCTTATTCACTGCACATATTACGCGTGTATCCTCTATAACGCCACTCTTTTTCTCCCCACGGGCGCACCTGTTCCCCTTCTTACCCACCTGCCGGGCGCAGCACTTTCAGCATTTTCGATATACATACCGGGGTCTTCATCAAGCAGCATATCGGTGATCTTAAAGAGATGATACCCCTTGATGGACATGGCAATGGCCTCCGAGAAAAGCCTGGCGTCATAACGCAATGCACGCCACAGGAATCTCAGGTAATGGTGCCCATAACGCGAAAAAGTCTGCCTGAACAGGGAAAGGAACAGGGCACGTGCCTCGCTTCGGCTAAAAGGCCTGTAAACCTTTTTGTTCCCTGGAAGCCTTGTATATAACTGATACGCCCGCTCGAAGAAGTTCTTCGGATCATATATTTCAGAAAGAACCCTCAGGTACCCGTGTATGACCTTTGAAGGTGCCATCTTCGGGATAAAGTTGAGGTTAAGATCATGCGTGTTATTGCCGGACGAATCTCCAAGAAGGCGGCCCTCCTGTTGCAGCCTCCTGTACAGCTGCGTATTGGGCAGGGCATCAAGCAGGCCAACCATGGCCTGTATAATGGCCGATCGCTGGATCCAGTCAATCTGAATATCAAATATATCTTCGGGATCAGAATCAAAACCTATGATAAAACCCGCGGTCACCTCTATCCCCCTTCTCTGTATCTTCTCAACATTCTCAAGCATGTTCCCACGTATATTCTGCAACTTCTGCGTGGATTTCAGTGTTTCTTCATCAGGGGTTTCAATGCCCACGAAAACCATGTCAAATGCCGCTTCTTCCATGAGGTCAAGAAGTTCATCATCATCTGCCAGGTTTATACTGGCCTCGGCCTGCAGGGAAACAGGATAATTATGCTCCTTTTGCCACTGTATGATGGCCCTGAGCAGATCCTTCACCCGTTTCTTGTTGCCAATAAGATTATCGTCCACGATAAATACCGACTGCACACCATCTACCAAGCATACGGCGTCCAGCTCATTGACAAACTGTTCCGGGTCCTTTGTCCTTGGCACCCGTCCGAATAATTCAATGATGTCACAGAATTCGCAGTTAAAGGGGCATCCCCTGGAAAACTGCAGCGGCATACTTGAATACACCTTCGGGTTTATCAGGTCAAACCTGGGAACCGGTGCTTTTGTTATATCAGGCTTTGTATCGTCTTCGTAAATATACTTTGCTTCACCCTTCTCCAGGTCATCCAGGAAGGCTGGCAGTGTCACTTCAGCTTCATTGAGAATAAAATGATCAACACCCTCAATATCTTTATGTGACGACGTGGCATAGGGACCGCCTGCAACCACGGTGGTTCCATGTTTTTCACATTGGGAAATCACCTTGCGAAAGGATTCCTGCTGCACCATCATGGCCGAAATAAGAACCATGTCCGCCTCTGCAACATCAGTTTCGTTCAATTCCTCCACGTTCATATCAATAAGCTTGAGGTTCCAGTCTTCGGGTAACATGGCCGCCACGGTAAGCAGACCCAGTGGAGGGAAAATTGTTTTCTTTCCAATAAATTCCAGAGAATACTTAAAACTCCAGTAGGTAATGGGGATCTCGGGATATACCATTAAGACGTTCCGATTCATGACTCACTCCTCTCCAATTATTCATATCTATCTCTGTTTTTCCGGTGTGCCCATACTGACAGGGAAAGTCATTAACGGTTGCATTTTTTTGCCATAAAAAAACCGGCAATAAAGACTGCCGGTTTTTTACATGATACAGGTTACAATGCTTATACTTCTTTGGCATTTATCCATTTCATCATTCTTCTCAACTCAAGACCAACCTCTTCGATCTTTTGCTGTCTTTCCTTGCGTTTCACTGCCATGAATTCGGGTCGGCCTGCCTGGTTTTCCAGTATCCAGTTACGGGCAAATTCACCACTCTGGATCTCTGACAGTACTTTCTTCATTTCACAGCGAGTCTCTTCGTTCACTATACGCTTGCCAACCTTGTAATCACCGTATTCTGCAGTGTCTGATACCGAGTATCTCATGTAATTGATACCACCCTGGTAAAGCAGGTCCACGATCAGTTTCAGTTCATGAAGACATTCGAAATACGCGATCTCCGGCTGGTACCCGGCTTCAACCAGCGTATCAAATCCCGCCTTTACAAGTTCTGAGGCACCGCCGCAGAGCACGCACTGCTCTCCGAAAAGGTCCGTTTCAGTCTCTTCCTGGAAAGAGGTTTCGATCACACCACCCCTGGTAGCACCAATCCCCTTTGCATACGCAAGCGCGGTAGACAGGGCATGTCCTGACGCGTCGTTTTCAATGGCGACGAGGCAGGGCACACCGCCGCCCTTTTCGTATTCACTTCTTACCAGGTGACCCGGGCCCTTGGGAGCAACCATCACAACGTCTACATCCTCTGGAGGAACGATCTGTCCAAAATGGATGTTGAAACCGTGTGAAAACACCAGGGTTTTACCCTTTTTCATGTAAGGCTTAACCTCGTTCTCGTAAAGCATCGCCTGAACGTGATCCTGTGCCAGTATCTGGATAATATCTGCTTCTTCCGCGGCTTCGCGCGCGGTTACCGGCTTGAAGTTATGCGATTCCGCCAGCGTGTAGTTGTCGGTGCCGGGAAGTTCTGAAACCAGCACGTTCAAACCGCTGTCCCGAAGGTTCTGTGCCTGGGCATGCCCCTGGCTGCCGTAACCTATTACCGCGATCTTCCTGCTATCGAGAACACTGAGATCAGCATCATTATCATAGTACATTTTTGCCATACTGCTACCCCTTGTTTATAGTTAATATTTGAATATGATCATTCCTTGATCATGGATACCCGACCGGTACGAATGAGTTCTTTGATCCTGTATGGACGAAGCAGTTCAATGAAATTATCAACCCTTTCTGGTTCGCCCACTACCTCCAGGGTCATGGTTTTAAGGGAGATATCAACGATCTCTGCCTTGAATATCTCCGCAAGCTGGTACACCTCCGCCCTCTTCTGCGGGGTTGCCTGGACCTTGGCAAGCACCACCTCCCTCTGTATGGATAACACCTGTGAATGGTCGGTCACCTTTATCACATCGATCAGCTTGTTCAACTGTTTCTTTACCTGTTCAATGATCCTGTCATCACCGCGCACCACAACGGTCATAATGGACACGTCCTCGATCTCTGTCTCACTCACCGCAAGTGAATCGATATTATATCCCCTGGCAGAGAAAAGGCCTGCTACCCGTGCCAGGACTCCAAACTTGTTCTCAACCTGTATTGATATTACATGCTGACTCATGCCAATTCCCTCATTATTATTTCTTTTACCGATTTACCTGCCGGCACCATGGGATACACATTCTCTTCCCTGTCAACATGGAAATCCAGCACTATGGGTTTGTCAGTTATTTCGAGGGCCTTCTTGATGGCCGGTATCACCTCTTCTTTCTTATCGATCCTGATACCAACCGCGCCATACGCGTCTGCCAGCTTCACGAAATCCGGCTGGCAATCTATACAGGTATGTGAATAGCGCCTGTCATAGAAAAGCTGCTGCCACTGGCGAACCATCCCCAGAAAGCCGTTGTTCAGTATGGCTATGATCACGGGGACCCTGTGCTGAACGGCAACCATCATTTCCTGTATATTCATCTGTATTGACCCGTCCCCCGCGATATCAAATACCCTCTTATCCGGCCGGCCAAGCTGCGCACCGATGGCTGCAGGGAAGCCGTATCCCATTGTTCCAAGTCCGCCTGAAGAGATAAATGTTCGCGGGCTGGTGTACTTGTAAAACTGCGCGGCCCACATCTGGTTCTGACCCACCTCGGTACAAATAATAGCGTCTCCCTTTGTCAGTTCGTATATCTTTTCAACCACGTACTGGGGTTTTATCTTCGATTCACTGTCCCTGTACGTGAGGGGGTTTGCTTCTTTCATTCTGCTTATATGATCGACCCACTCGTCGATCTTTGGCGCCTTGACGATCTTGTTCATCTCCCTGAGCACATGCTTTGAATCGCCCACTATGGGAACATCCACCTGCACGCTTTTACTCACCGATGCAGGATCGATGTCAACGTGAATGACCCTGGCATCGGGAATGAACTCGCTTATCTTGCCTGTCACGCGGTCATCGAACCGCGCGCCAAGGGCTATAAGCAGGTCTGACTCGTGAACCGCATGGTTGGCATAATAGGTACCGTGCATGCCCAGCATTTCAAGTGAAAGAGGATCCGTTTCAGGGTATACACCCAATCCAAGCAGCGTGGTTGTTATGGGTATACCTGTTTTCTTCACGAATTCTCTCAGCTCTTCAGATGCGTTTGATATGATCAGACCGCCGCCCGCGTAGACGACAGGTCGTTTTGCCTGTTCTATCAGCTTACATGCCTTTTTTATCTGCCCGGGATGCCCCTCGTACACGGGCTTGTAGCTCCTGAGTTTTGCAGTTTCCGGATACTGGTAATCCAGTTCAGCGTTGGATACATTCACCGGCACATCTATCAATACCGGACCGGGTCTTCCCGTGGTTGCAATGTAAAATGCTTCCTTGATGATCCTGGGCAGGTCTTTTATTTCCTTCACCAGGTAATTGTGCTTGGTGATGGGACGGGTTATACCGGTCACGTCCGCCTCCTGGAAGGCATCATTCCCTATGGTTTCCGTTGATACCTGGCCTGTAAAAACAACCAGCGGAACAGAATCCATGTTGGCGGTTGCGATACCTGTCACAAGGTTTGTTGCCCCCGGCCCCGATGTTGCGATCACAACACCCGGTTTCCCTGTAGCACGGGCATACCCGTCAGCGGCGTGTACCGCACCCTGCTCATGGCGGCTTAATATGAACTTAAAAGGGGCATCGAAGAGGTAATGAAAAATGGGTATTACCACTCCACCGGGATACCCGAACATTACTTCAACGCCTTCCCTGTGCAACGACTCAACAATTACCTGGGCACCTTTCAACTTCAACGCGTTTCTCCTTGAATACAATATCTATTCACAAATAAACATATATATTATCACATCATATTCCGCAATACTATCAAACCAGCAAATCCAGGGATTCTACAACAGGTGTGCTATTAAGGAATACAAAGTATATATTTCATTGCGTGTTGCTACCTGATGTCAATACATTTTTTATGGTCACAATGAACAGGCTGTCCTCCTGTCACAAAAACTCCTTGACTCAATTGTACTGCATCGTGATGATTTAGGGGCGCCAATAATTTGAAATCCTTACAAATTATTGGTATACTGATATATTGTACATAACAATGCTTTACGGAAAAGAACAATGAGAAAAATAGTGTATTACGGAAACGAAACCCTGAGAAAGAAAGCTGAACCTGTCAACGATATAACGCAGGATACCATTGACCTGGTAGACACCATGTTCAACCTGATGTACCGGGAAAGCGGCATAGGCCTTGCGGCACCGCAGGTGGACCTTCCCCTGCAGGTGGTTACCATAGACATAAGGATGTACGACGGACCGGCCCTTGCCCTTATCAACCCGGTGATCACTTCCTTTTCTGATGAAACAGAGCCCTACGAGGAGGGCTGCCTTTCACTTCCGGGGATATCAGAAACGGTGGTCCGTCCCTCGGCTGTTGAAGTAAAGGCCCTTGCTCCTGAAGGAAAAGAAATATCATTTCAGACGGACGGACTGCTTGCCAGGGTAACCCAGCACGAACTCGACCATCTTAACGGCATACTCTTTATCGACCATATCGAGGATTACAAGAGAAAGGAGCTCACCTCTACCCTCAAAAAGATCAAGAAGATGAACAGAAAGGCTTCATGAAAGCAGGTTTTTTCGGCACCCCGCACATAGCATCATACTGTCTTGAAAAGTTACTGGAAGAATACAGTATAGAATTCGTGGTCACCTCCCCTGATAAACCCGCAGGACGCGGAAGAAAGCTCAGGCCTTCACAGGTGAAGGAACTTGCCATGGAAAAGGGGATCCCCGTACTGCAGCCGCAAACCCTCGGGGACCCGTCGTTACCCGGTCAGCTGGAGGAGTTCAAGTGCGACATTTTCGTGGTAGTAGCATACGGGAAGCTGATACCCGAAAAGATTTTCAACATCCCGCCGCTTGGCACCATAAATCTTCATCCTTCTTTACTGCCAGATTACAGGGGGGCTGCCCCAATACAATGGGCACTTATCAACGGTGAAGAGAAGACAGGTGTAACGGTACAGAAGATCAGCAGGGAACTTGATGCCGGTGATATATTGATGCAGGATGAGATTGATGTCTCTCTTGATATGACGGCCGCTGACCTTTATGATATTGTGCTCCCCCTGGGGGCGGAAATGCTGAAAAATACCATGGCCGGACTGGGAGATGGCACAATAGAACCCCTTCCACAGGACCATTCAAAGGCCACCTATTGCGGAAAGATCGACACGGAAACGACCAGGATAAACTGGGAAGATGATCCCCTCTCAATACACAATCTGGTGAGGGGCCTGAACCCCAGGCCTGCGGCATGGACCACTTTCAGGGAAAAAAGGATGAAGATCTGGCGTACCATGCCTGTTGATGATGACATGTCCGGGGACTCGGCACCGGGAACCATTCACGTCCTGCCTGGTAAACGTCTTGCCGCACAGACCGGAAAGGGGTTACTGGAGATCAGCATATTGCAGCCCGAGACGAAAAAGGTAATGGACGGACGTTCATTTATCAACGGGTATCATCCCGAAGAATACGAACATTTTTCGTGATACACGGCATGGAGATTTATTGACATAAAGGGTAGTCATTTTTACATTATACTCATGTCCAGGAAAAGCTCAAAGACAAGGCAAAAACAGGTACAACCGGGGTATTATCACGATGATACCGTGTTCATGGCCCGTGAAAAGAAGAAGGCAAGGGAACTTCGCAATTCCGCGTGGTGGAGAAAGAAGACCGCAACAGGGATATGCCATTACTGCGGCAGGAAGTTCAATCCTGCTGACCTTACCATGGACCATGTTATACCCCTTGCCCGGGGTGGAACTTCAGAACGGATAAATCTTGTCCCGGCATGCAAGGAGTGCAATACCAGGAAAAAGCATTTGCTTCCCGTTGAATGGGAAGAATACCTTGAAGAGATAAAAAACTGTAACACGTAGCAAATTATATTTGCAATGTTTCCGTTAATTACGCTACAATAATTCCCTGATTAGGCTAATTTAAAACCAACTATATAGAAATACGGAACCGGCTATGACCAACGGCACACAACAGGAAACACTGCAAAAGGGTAACCTCCTTATTGTACAGGGAGAAGAGCCGAAATATATCTACTACCTTCTCAGCGGGTCCCTTGAAATACTCTCCGCACCTGAAGAATACAACGGCCTGGACCAGAACCTGATACTGGAAAAAAGCAAACGCGTGGGTGTTATCAAGGATAAATCCCTCATTTCAGGGCTCAGTATCCTTTTTACCGAGCCATACAGCAAGTCCATACGGGCAATGGAAGATTGCCAGGTACGCAAGTATCCACTGAAAGAGGGCGGTTTTCGCCAGATCGCCATGTCCGACCCGTCTTTCTCCATAATAATACTGTCACACGTGTTCAAGCGGCTTGAGCTTTCCATGGCGGACGCACGGAAGTATACGCTTCTGTATCAGAACCTTTCCCGCATCAATGATAACATAGCACTCATAGCCCGTGAGCTTTCCGGTGACGAGATCCCCGAGAAGGTTGCTCCCCGTGTTGAGCATCTCTATGACACCTACCAGGAAAACGGCGGAGACTTTCCCGCACGCTTCGATTCAAAATTCCTGGTAAAGGACAACAGCAACATACTGAAAAAGAAGTACGCGTTCCCCGGACTTCCAATGGAAAACCTGGTTGATACGAAACAGTGCAATTTTCTGAAAAAGTTTATCAACCTTGACAATAAACTGCTGGGAGCCATGATCAAGTCAGATCCCACCATTGCCCTGTATATCTTTACCTGTGTCACCGACAACCTGCTGAAAGTACTGGATCGGATCGAGAGCATACACAATACTATAGACGAGGAGCTCACCTACCTGTTCGGTGCAGAATCAAGCTGGTCAAGCTTCCTGGTGGACGATGGTAAATATGAACTGTGGATGGCAAGCGGCAGGCTCAGTGATGAATTCTTGAAAAATTTCGTTGCCCTGGCCATCAAGATACATTCCTTCTACGAGGATATTTCCGGAGAAAAACTTTCACAGATGTATCCCGGTTTCAAAAAGCTGCATGGTTTCTACCAGGCCGAACAGGGTACTACCGCTGAAGCCGGAACTGAAAAGGCCGCCCGGACAGCATCTTCAACTGCTACGCCCTCTAACGTGAATGCGCTGTACAACAACTCCATTCACCAGATCTTTGAGTTCGCCCTGGCAGACAAGGAATTTCAGAAAAACTTTTTGAAGCTTTTGAATGAATTCAAGAACATGAAATCACCCATGTCCTCTGAGAGCGATGGACGAAAGATACGACGACATATCTCACGCTTTTACTGGGATCTCTATGGCAAGGTGTTCATACGGGCAAAATCAGAGCCCCAATTGCCGCAGCCGGTAAAACTCATGCTGAACTTTGGTTTCCTGGATGAGAATCTCCTCGAAGATGATCAGCTGCCGGAACTGCACCAGCTTTCACTGAAAATGCAGGAACAGACCAAACTTCCAATACATTACGAGCGTGAATTCCTTACAAGAATTTACAACGAGGAGGAAGTCCCCAGTATTACCGAGATGGGTCTTACCTACGAGCAGAACCTTCGTGAACGGGAACGCCACAAGAAGAAGAAGGAACTGGAGGAAGAGGCATCCCTGGACGAGAATGTCAGAAAGGTGCTGTTCGAGATCAACCACCGGGTCAACCAGACTGTTGCCATCTGTTACGGGTCAACCGCAACCGCCTTCCCCATACTCACTTCCTATTCCATGAGGGGAAACCCGGCTAACTTCTACGTATCCAAGAAAAACCTGGAATCAATAATAAACGACATTCGCAACATGGACTTTTCCGTGTTTTACCGTGAAGTATCTGCCATGATCGGTGACAACAAGGAACTGATAAAAGAAGAAGTTGTTCCTGACTTTGTCCTTTCGCCATCATTCGGCACAAAGACCATGCTGTGGCAGGAACTGGTGGGCACCAACCGGCGCACCCGTGGCAGGATAGTGGTGCCAATATTCTTCATGGGTGACCTCATGAAAAGCCTGGCACATACGTTCGCCACCTTCAGGTGGGAGCTTAACCGTACCATCATGGGCGGACTCTGGGCCGATCCCCTCGAAGGCGGCCTTACCGGCAAGTACTTTGACTACATCAATACCTATAAGAAAAATCCAAAGCTCTCGCTTGAAGCCAAGAACAAGGTTACCGAACGTTTCAAGAGCATACGCACCAACAGGGACAGGTTCGCCGATGATTACGTGATGTGGCTGCTGTACGAGAAAGAAGGGATCATGAAGCTGAACAACGTAGTCCGCGACATGTTCTACAAAGAGGTCCCCTTCAAGAAGGATATCAGGGAAAGGCTTGAGAATATGCCCGCATATACGGAAATTGCCAACAGGTTCAAGAACGTGCACGATCGCGAAGTGACGGGTTACGAACGGCGGTTTAAAAAATACCAGGACGAGGACGGAAATCTCCCTGAAAAACTGCAGCAGTTCATGGACTTTTTACACAGGTAAGATTGCATTCAGGACAAAAACTTTTTGTTCTGATGATAATCTGTGCTACATTAATAAAATAGATCAACGAACAGGGTTTATCTGTATATTAAATTACTTATATAATATATCATGGCAGCGAGAAAACGAATAACCGGGATAATTCAGAGCTACAGCGCACGGGCCAGGGACAAAATATTCAACCTTGGGGCATCCATATTCCGTGAAGCCGGCCTCAGCGAATACGTTGAAGACGTTTTTGCATGCGGAGATGAACTTGTAAAGAACGCGGTTAAGGCCAATTACAAGTTTCTCCTGATCAGGGACTCCCTCTACCGCCAGTTCAAGCAGCAGTATCCCGATAAAAGCCACGAAGAAATTGAACAGTACCTGGACAACCTTCTGAAGGACAAGACCCAGTTCGACACCCTTGCTGATATAGTCCGCAAAAAGGAAAACATATCCGGCCGTGTACGGGAAATACTTAACCAGGAAGCAAAATTCCTCACCGCAAAGAACAAGGCATACCGTGACGGGTACGAGCTACCCAGGGAAGAACTTGATTCCATAGAAGGTATAGCTGATTTCAGGAAGATCAGGAAACAGATGAAAGAAGAGAATATACGCATTATTCTCAAGGTACAGTACGAACCCGAATTCATCTACATGGAAGTGACCAACACCGCACCCATTCTCACCCATGATCTCAACAGGATACATCAGAAGCGGGATGAATACCGCCAGTACCGTGACGAGGGAAAAGAATTCGAATTCTTTATCAATAACATAGATACCAGCGATTCCGGTTTCGGACTTGGATATGCCAAGATAGACAGCTTTCTTTCCAACTTGGGGCTTGATCCCGACACATCGGTAACCATTATTTCATCCAACAACACCACCGCGCTGCTTACCATACCCATCGCGTCCCTCAGCAAAGAACGTATCGCCTGAAGCCGCATCTCATATTCCTATAGTTGTTGACTTACAATATAAGTTGTGCATGATATACCCATAACCAATACTGGGGGAAACCATGCCATCAAGTAATAATTCTTCATTCACCCGTCGTGAATTCCTGTACAGGGCTTCAGTTACAGCTGTTGCCGCTTCTGCCGTTCCATCCCTGCTCACATCCTGTGGAGACAGGGATACCGAATACCATACCATCATAAAGGGCGGAACCGTCTACGACGGCACCACTGCAAAACCATACGTGGCGGATATCGCTATCAGGGATGACAGGATAGCAGCTATTGGCAATCTTGAAGGCTCGGCGAAAACAGTGGTGGATGCACGTGGGAAGGTTGTAGCACCCGGGTTTATCGATGTACACACCCATTGTGATCTTACCTTCAAAAGAACCGGCCTTAAGCGCCACATGTCACGGCTAATGCCCAGCTGGAAGGGCAACTACAATTACCTGTACCAGGGGGTGAGCACCGTTGTTACCGGAAACTGCGGCTACGGCTTCACCGATACCGAAAGGTGGCTTTCCATGGTAGACAGCGTGGGGTTTGGCACCAACGTTGCACACCTGGTTCCTCACGGCATGATACGGGAAGAGCTGTTCGGTGACAACCAGCCCGGCACTCTTACCCGTTCACAGCTGGAAAAGATGAAAGACCGGGTGAATGAAGAGATGGAGAAGGGGGCCATTGGCATGTCAACCGGCCTTGAATATGCCCCGGGCCTGCTTACCGAAACCGCCGAACTGGTGGCCCTTGCCGGGGAAGTGGCCAAAAAGGGAGGCATATACACCTCCCACATCCGCGATGAATCGGGCAGGTCGGATAAAAGTGGAAGGCACGGTGTACTCAACTCCCTTGACGAGGCCATCTTCATCGGCAACGAAGCTGCCATACCGGTAGAAGTTTCCCACCTGAAGATCGCCGCCCCCATGGAAAACGTGCGTGCCTCCATGCTGCTGGAAAAGATAGGCAGTGCCCGGCGGAATGGACTGGATATTACCGCTGACCAGTACCCCTACGCCGCGGGCTCAACCCATATTGCCATCTTGCTTCCCGGGGAACTGGTCTCAAGCCTTGGTGTTAAGGAAAAGTACCGGACGAAAGACGGCCTCAAAGAGGTTGAAAAGGCTATACTGGAGGTCTTTGCATACCTGCCCCCTGAAAAAATTCTTATTACCATGTTCCCCGAAAGAGAAGAGCTTGAAGGGAAAACACTGAAGGAATCAGCGGAAATGATGGACATGGCACCTGAAAAGGCATACGCGGAAATGGTGTCGCATGAGTCTGCCCCTGTGGGTGTTTTCTTCGCGCAGGATATGGAGGTTGTGAGGGATATAATGCCGGCTGAGTTCGTATTTACCGCATCCGACGGCTGGACAGTGCCCAAAGACATGACACATCCACACCCCAGGTGCTATGGCACCTATCCCAGGAAACTGGGCAGGTTTGTGCGGGAGGAGAAAATACTACAGCTGCAGCAGGCCATACTCTCCATGACCTCCCGTCCTGCACAAAAATTCGGCATAAAGGACAGGGGAGTGCTGGCAAAGGGGAAGTACGCCGATATAGTGGTACTTGACCCGGCTAAAATAATTGACAACGCCACCTACAGGCAGCCTCATATGTATGCACAGGGAGTAGAATACCTGCTGGTAAACGGCAGGGTTTCAATGGAAAAAGGTACCGCCACCGGCCACAGGGGCGGCAGATCACTGAAAAGAGGCTGATGAATAACCTGCTTGATTCGCTGAAGAACAGGATTCCCGTAGTATGGATACCGTCACGGGGGCCGGTATCAACGTCCATTACTGTTGACAGCCGCGTACGGGATGAACTACTGGATGCCGAAAAAAGGCTTGAACGGTTTGGCCCACTGCTGGCCATGCTTTTCCCGGAACTTGAAAGTTCTGGCGGTATCATAGAATCACCCCTCACACCCGTTCCATCAATGCGGCGGTCCATTGAAAGTTTCACCGGGGAGCAGCTTACCGGTTCACTCATGGTAAAAGAAGACCACGCCCTGCCCGTGGCAGGCTCGGTAAAGGCACGGGGCGGGGTGTACGAGGTGCTCTACATGACCGAAAAGATCGCCATCGAGAACGGTCTCCTTGAAGGCTCTGACCCCTTTACAACGCTTGCACAACCCCGGGCGCGCAGGGTTTTCAGCAACTACACCTTTTCGGTGGGGAGCACCGGCAACCTTGGACTGAGTATTGGTCTTACCGCAACCGCCCTGGGGTTCAACTGCACCGTTCACATGTCATCAGAAGCCAGGCAGTGGAAAAAGGAACTGCTGCGGTCAAAGGGGGTCGACGTTATTGAGCATGCATCCGACTACTCCGCCGCGGTTGCAGAGGGACGCAGGGCCGCGGAGAAGGATCCCTTCAACCACTTTGTTGACGATGAACAGTCCCTCCTGCTTTTCGCGGGGTACGGGGTGGCTGCATTTCGGCTGGAAAAACAACTCTCAGGGGCGGGCATCACCGTTGACAGGCAGCACCCCCTTTTCGTATACCTCCCATGCGGCGTTGGCGGGGCTCCCGGGGGGATCACCTTTGGGCTCAGGATGGTATTCGGGGACGCGGTGCACTGCTTCTTCGTTGAGCCAGTTGAATCCCCGTGCGTGCTTCTAAGTATGATGAACGGGTTTTCACGTCCTGCACCTGTATATGAACTGGGGCTTACGAACAGTACCGATGCTGACGGGCTTGCGG
Organism: uncultured Leptospiraceae bacterium; assembly: GCA_964345775.1. Lineage (GTDB taxonomy): Bacteria > Spirochaetota > UBA4802 > UBA4802 > UB4802 > M55B154. Next base: position 33,076 of record CAYFSO010000011.1, read on the forward strand.
TAAGTACTGCCTCCCTGCCAGCAGGCAGGCTGGTGAAGGACATGGTTGCAGGTTGCATCACCGTTCCCGACGATGATCTCTTCCGGATGCTCTACATGCTGTACCGATCAGAGAACATGAAGATCGAGCCATCGGCGGCAGCAGGTCTTTTCGGCGCTTCTACCCTCTCCTCAAGCCAGGAGGGTAAACGCTACATTGAGAACCTGGATCTTTACATGAAAAACAGCACGCATATAGCATGGACAACGGGGGGCAGCTTTCTCCCGGCGGACGAATTTGAACGTTTTCTGGATCGGGGCGGTTCCCTGGTGAACATGGATCCTTAATACAGGTAGTACTTCTCTGACTTTTCCAGGAACCGTTCCATGTGGTGACGTACTATCATCATGTAGTCCTGGTACGACCAGCCAAGCTCTATGCTTTTACGGTAATGATGGCTGCCTGCCAGGTAATCCACGTCATACCTGCTGCGAAAACGCTCCCACTTGAAATGCCGTGGATACTTTTTGTGCAGGTAACTGGTAAGCATGTACGAAAACTGTACCGGACTGAAAGATCCGCCAGTGTAGAATATCTGCACCCCGCCGCAGCGCTTTCCCCGGTGCTTGGAAAAGGTGGGCTTGAAATACACCGGTCTGAACCTGAAGTTGCTGTTGCATATGCTGTTCAGGTCGTTGCTCATCTCTTCGGCGTGTATCCAGGGAGCACCCACGTACTCGAAGGGCTTGGTGGTACCCCTGCCAAGGGAGATATTCACCCCCTCCAGCAGCACAACCGCCGAGTAGACGATTGATGATTCGTACGTGGGCAGGTTGGGTGACGGTGGCACCCATGGAAGGCCTGTTTCATGGTACATCATTCCCTTGCGGTATCCCTTCATTGGGATCACCCGCAGTTTTACACCCCGGGCAAACTCACCCTTGTAATACCCGGCCGCCTCTGCCGGCGTCATGCGGTAGAGAAAGGTGGACGGGAAGGCGCTTATATGCCGGGAGTAGAACTTCTTGTCAAGGTATGGCCCGTCAATCTCCAAAAATCCCAGCGGGTTTGGCCGGTCAAGTACCACAAGTTCGATATCGGTGTCGTTTATGGTATCCATGAGAAATTTCAGAACAGATACGTATGTATAACACCGCATGCCCATGTCCTGTATGTCGAAGAGCACCACGTCGGCAATCTTGAGCAGCCCCTTCAACGATGCCCTGTCAAGCTTGTGCATGTTATAGATGAGAAGGTTCTTCTTCCTGTTCACCTGGTACAGGCGCCTGTCGTACTCGTTCATGTACCCGTACAGGCCATGCTCAGGCGCCAGCACGAAAGCGATCCGTATGCCGTTGTTTCGCAGCAATTGAATGTTCTGTTGCAGCTGGTAGTCCACCCCGCTGTGATTGGTGACCAGGACTACCCTCTTGTCCCTGTATTGCCTGATGTCCCCTTTTACGAACCGCTCAAGTCCCGTTACGATTGACGGCCCATCACTGTTCATATGGTATGCCGTGTCATGAGATGAACAGGATACCTGCGCGAGGATCACGGCCGCGGTTATTGCGAATAATAAGGCTGCCCTGGTTTTATAAGCCATAGTTCTTGACATTCCCCGGTAAAATCGTATGCTTATATCTCATATCGGTTCTTCAAAGGTGCTTATTTATGAAAATACACGTTCCACTTCTCATCCTGCTCTTGTGCGTAATTGCAACAGTATCATGTTCGGGAACAACTGAAAATGACCGGGGCGCTGGACAGGAAAATATCCGCGAGAGAACCCTTCCCACCGAAGATTACCTGGTACCAGAAAAACGCTATACCACCAACGGCCTGTTGTTCCAGAAGAAACACCGTTCCCTGCTGCTTGACCTTATTGAAGACGTTAACAACATTCGTACCCACCAGGTGAGGGAGGGAACGGTGGGGTTTTACTACGATAAAAAGACCAATGATAAGAACAGGCTGTATTTCGGCTACGACCTGTCCATGCATGACAGCTCGGGTTATCCGGGCAACAGCTATACCCGGCGCGCGAAGCACGTGATCCGCAACAACCTGGAGCCCCTGCTCGAGAAGAGCCGGCAGATCCACCCGGTACTGGCCGAAGACCAGGTGATGGGGCTGGTGATGGGCTTTTACTGGCAGCAGGGAAGCAACACCGAGACCGTCACCGCCTGGGTCGACGAACAAGATCTTTTGAAATATCATGGCGGTGATATCACCTTCAATGAATGCATGGTCAGGAGCATTTACACTGATCAGCAAACCAGGATCATTCGCCTTCTACAATAGTCCGCAACTCGTTGACCAGCTTTTTCACTTCCATCATGGTGCCCACGGTTATCCTGGTATATTCTGACTGTACCGGGCCATTGAAGTAGCGTACCAGTATCTTCCGTTCTTTCAACTGAGTGTATATCTGTTCTGACTGGATTTCCCGGTGTTTCACGAATACGAAATTCGCCTTTGACGGGATGACATGGAACCCCATTTCCTGCAGCGCATCCTCCAGGTACTCCTTGTTGTTCCGCAGCATCTGTATGTTATACCTGAAACCCTTCTCCTCCAGCAGCGCGGCATATGCTCCCGCCTCGGCCAGCCTGTCCACGTTATACGAATCTTTCAGCTTCAAAAAGCCGGTAATAATATCCCTTGACGCGATTGCAAGGCCCACCCGCAGGCCTGCCAGCGAGTATGACTTGGAAAAAGACCGCGTGATCACCAGGTTGTCAAAATCCTTTACAAGGTCAATTGCGGTTTCATCGTAGAAATCTACGTAGGCTTCGTCCATCACCAGCAATCCCCTGTAGTCTTTCAGGAACGAGGCCACGGCATTCACGTCCACCCCCTTGCCGGTTGGATTGTTGGGATTGGAAATGATGATCATATCATAGTCTTTTTCCAGGAAGGCATCGAAACGCACGTCAAGATTCTCATCAAGGTCTATTTTCTCGTAAGGGATGCCGTTTGCCTCGGACATGGTATAGTACAGGGAGTAGGACGGGTACGGGAAAGCCGCAAGCCCGTCCTTCTCGATGAATCCCCTGAACAGAAGTGTAAAGATCTCGTCTGACCCGTTGGCTACGAAGACGTTCTCCGGTGCCAGTCCATGCTTTTCAGCGAAAAGCCTGCGTACCGGCATTGACGTGGGGCTGGGGTATCTCCTGAGATTCCCGTTGCACTGCTTGGCAATGGCCTCCATTACCGGCTGCGGCGGCGGGAAGGGATTCTCGTTGGTATTCAGTTTCACGAACTCGTCAAGGTTCTCGGGCTGCTCACCCGGCACGTACTCGGACATGTCACGCAATGTCTTGTTCCAGTATTTCATTTTATATCCTGTAATTTTTCAGCAGGCGTGTGCAGCACCGGTGAGCATTGCCACGCCCTGTAATTTTTCTTCTGTACAATATGCATCCAGCATGTCAACAAAACGGGAACTCATCATTGGATCTACCAGGTTGCCCGTGCCAACCTGTACCGCGGCGGCACCTGCCATCATGAATTCAAGCACGTCATCGAACTCCATGATACCACCGATGCCGATAATGGGAATATCCACCTTTTCATATACCTGGTACACGATCCGAATCGCCATGGGGCGGATGGCGGGACCGCTGAGGCCGGCCACCTTGTTCCTGAAATGGGGTCTTTTGGTCTTCACATCGATCTTCATGCCCAGGAAGGTATTCACCGCGGATATTGCATCGGCCCCGCAGTCTTTTGCCGCTGCCGCAAAGGCGGGCACATCGGTAACGTTGGGGGACAGCTTGACGATAAGCACCCCGTCGGTCACCTTTCGCACCTTCTTTACCAGCCTGCTGAATACCGCAAGGTTTTGGCCAAAGGCAATACCCCCCTCTTTCACGTTGGGGCAGGACACGTTAAGCTCCACCGCGTTGATGCCATCGGTATGCGACAGCACGCGTGCAAGCTCAACGTTCTCCTCCTCTGAGTGCCCGGCAATGTTGGGGATGGTCTCGGCCCCCCTGGCAAGCAGAAAGGGGAGCTTCTCTTCCAGGAATGCCTTTAGTCCCACGTTCTCAAGGCCGATGGAATTCATCATACCCGAGGGTGTCTCGATGATCCGCGGCCCCCTGTTTCCCGGCCTGGGTTCAAGGGACAACCCCTTGGTAAATACGGCACCAAGCCGTGATATATCAAAGTACCCGGAAAGTTCTTCACCGTACCCTGCCGTTCCCGACGCAACGGTGACCGGGTTTTTCAATTCAAGATTGCCTATCTTTACTGTAGTATCCACACCTGTTTCCTGTCTTTTCGTATAGTTGGATAGTTGATCTAATCAAGATGGATCCGTGCCCGTCAAGAATTAAATTATATCACGCAAAGGCGCGGAGAACGCGAAGAGTTGGTCAACACAGTTCCGCTTCGTCGTTTTCAGTATAGCGACCAGTAGTTGTTGAGTTTTGTTCAGAATATAGATTTTGCATGCTGAGAGATAGATAATTTTTATCTAAAAGATATACACATCCCCTAATTGAAAAAACTGACCGGATTGAACTAATATAATACTTGACGAGGCAATAATAAAGAAATCAACTCTTCGCGTTCGTTGCGCCTCCGCGTGAAACTTTTTATACTTTTCCCTCTTCACTTCTCACCTTTCACTCAACCCCATTTATCCCCGGTAAATCAATAAAAACTATTGCAACATAGCATACCCGGATTACAAAAGGCATATACTTAATGAAGGTTGAAACCCATATGACATACATCGCCCTTGATATTGACGGAACGCTTTTTGATTCTACCCACATCGTGGCCATCTCCTTCAGGGAAGGCATACAGAACTGGTGCGCGGCAAACCTTGATCATGATGTGGCGGTACCCGAAGGGGAAGTCATCATGAGACTTGTGGGCATGCCCGCCGGGTATATATTCTCCACCCTCTTCCCGGATGCAACCATTGAACAGCAGTACCAGCTCCTGGATTATTGTACCGCCGCACTGTGCGACGCCATAAGGGAGGGGAAAGGGCATGTATTCAACGGTGCCGTATCCACCCTGCGCAAACTCCATGGGGATGGGTACGGGCTGCTTGCCGCCTCCAACGGGCAGCGTGACTACATAGAAGCCATTTTGGAAACACATGATATAGCTGATCTCTTTTCACCCTGGACAACGCTTGAAGAGATCAAGGTGGAAAGCAAGGTAGAACTGGTCTCCCATTACATTGCCACGTACGGTGAAGAGAACACGTTCATAATGGTTGGTGACAGGTCTTCAGACCTGGAGGCCGCCCGTGCAAACAACATCCCCTTTATAGGGTGTGCCTTCGGCCATGCATCTGATGAGATTGCCGGTTATGGACATACCGTCCATCATTTCCCTGATATCCCCCTGGCAATCAGGGAAATTGAAAAGGGGAACCCTGAATAAGGTTCCACTGTGTCATCTTCTGTGATATGTGCCTGTAGAATGTAGATCAATACCCCCTGTCTTTCAGGCCTTTTACCATATCCACGTACCACCCCTTCGCGTTAAAACCGGGAGTTATACCGAAGAAGTGATTCACGGCGTTTATGTGAGAAACGCCGCCGCACCACCAGGCACCGCTCTGAACGCCCCTGAAATTATCCCATTTCGCAGAAGTAACAGAGACCACCCCGTCGTTTGCCCCTTCATAATGCTTTATCACCAACCATGCAGGCATCAGGATCAGGTCAACGGGTTCACGCAACGACGCAACGAACGCGAAGAGCGGTTCAATACAGCCCCGTTTCGTCGTTTTCAGTATAGCGACCAGTAGTTGTTAAGTTTTGTATTGAATTGATTTAAAACCTGACAGAATTGTAATAAAGAAATAAACTCTTCGCGTTCTCCGCATCGGTTATCGAGCGTAGCCGAGATATTGCGTGAAACTTTCTGTTAAGCCACATGCCTGCATAGGCCCACATGGCAACCGGGTGAAAACACAAAAAAGAGGGGAGATTGCTCTCCCCTCTTTCGATACTTTGTTTATATGGTAGGAGGTTCTTTTTTATAGTCCACGATCCTTGAGATCACTGACGATATCAACGTACCATCCCTTTGCATCAAAGCCGGGTGTTATGCCGAAGAAGTGATTTATGGCATTCAGGTGAGAAACACCGCCACACCACCAGGCACCGCTTTCTACACCCCTGAAATTTCCCCACTTGGCCGATGTGACAGAGACAAGCCCGTCGTTAGCACCCTCATAGAAGTTCATAAGCAGCCATGTGGGCTGAAGCACCATGTCTGCCGTGAGGTACTTGATCTTTGTGGCATAACTCTGGTAGTACACGCTGGAAACATTGGGAGTGTTGGGGTTGAACACGTTTTTCATATACGGACGTGACACCGCGTAGGCGTTTTCCAGTGAATTTGGATCCGTATCACCGAGGATAAAACCGTACACCACGTCAAGGGCTGCTCCCACCAGCCACTCGCCGCTGTCAGGCAGAACATCAATAATAACATCAGCGACCGCGCTGCCCCGCTGAGGTCCGCACACGCTCGTATGACTGGCCACCTTAGACGAGATCCCAAGATTAGTTATGGCATGACGGGTATACACCGTACCATGCGAATGTCCGACCACGTTGGCCTTGCTGGCACCTGATGCTGCAAGGTAATAGAGAAACTCCTGCCTGAACTGTTCACCCTTCTTCTCGGTACTGTCCATGCAGTTCACCCTGGTTACGTATACGTTTGCACCCTCGTCTTCCAGGGCGTCCTCTATACCGTACCAGTACTCGAAGAACCCCAGCATACCGTCAGTTGCACCCATGCCATGGGCAAGTACTACCGGGTATTTCGTATCACACTTGTAATTATTGCCACCGGCCAAAAGCACTGCGGCAGATGAAATAACGAACATAATTGAAAGTAATAATACCAGGACCTTTTTCACAGCGAACCCCCTTATTTACTGAATACGTTTTGTATGTTAACACAATAATACAATACCATGTCCGGGTCAAGCAAAATTAGACCTTTCAGCCGGTTTTTTTATGATTTATTTCATTCAACTAAACGATGGTTCACGCAACGACGCAACGAACGCGAAGAGTTGGGTTCTTTATTCTTGTTTCGTCAGGAAAAATATCTATTCAATCTATGTTTGGTTGTACAGAATAAGGATATATATTTGACTACAGGTTTGAATTCAATAATCTCTTAGCCTGAAAAACTATATATAGAACATACTCAGCAGCTACCTATCGCCTGCATAATAAACGAAACCATCATCTATTGACCCACTCGTCGCGTTCTTTGCGCCGTTGCGTGATATTTCTGTTAAGCCGCATGCCGCCAGGTGAATACACAAAAAGAGGGGAAATTGCTCTCCCCTCTTTTATTATACTATATTAATGATTAAGTACTTTTCTACATCAATATCCCCTGTCTTTCAAGTCGCTCACTATATCCACGTACCAGCCTTCTGCATCAAACCCGGGAGTAATACCAAAGAAATGGTTGATGGCATTGATATGGGATACACCGCCGCACCACCAGGCGCCGCTTTCTACACCCCTGAAATTCCCCCACTTGGCAGAAGTAACAGAAACCATCCCGTCATTTGCACCCTCGAAGAAGTTAAGAAGCAGCCATGTGGGTTGCAGCACCATATCGGCGGTGATAGTCTTGATCTTCGTGGCAGCACTCTGGTAGTAAACACCTGATACGTTAGGTGTATTTGGATTGAACACGTTTTTCATATACGGACGTGTTACCTCACGGGCATTATCAAGTGAATTTGGATTTGAATCGCCCAGAAGGAATGAATATATAACGTCCGTTGCTACACCAACAAGCCATTCTCCACTGTCAGGAAGTACACCGACGATCACGTCTGCCGCAGCGCTTCCCCTGTGCGGGCCGCATATACTTGAATGACTTGCAACCTTTGAACCCAGACCAAGGTTGGTCATGGCATACCTGGTATAAATGGTACCGTGGGAATGACCAATTATATTTGCCTTGCTTGCACCCGAAGCGGCAAGGTAATAAAGAAAGTTCTGCTTGAACTGCGCGGCCTTGTTCGCCGTACTGTCCATGCAGTTAACCGCCGAGACATACACGTTGGCACCCTCGTCTTCCAGTGCCCCTTCTATACCCCACCAGTAATCGATAACGCCGAACATGTCGTCAGTAGCTCCCATACCGTGGGCAAGCACCACGGGATACCTGGTTGCGCACGCGTTATTTTCTCCTCCTGCAAAAACGAATGCAGGAGCAATCATCATTACGCTGAGAAATATTGCAGCTGTCATAATTATTTTTTTCATTTTCTCCCCCTACTCTATAAAGAAAACAGTTAATAATGCTGTAATTACAATAACGACAGTAACAAATACCGGTCAAGAAAAAAACGACCTGACGGACGGTTTATCCGAAAAAAATAGTCTATTTGGACGGATCTTTACACAAACAGCGAATATATGTTGATGAAAATGTTATAGAATAAAAGTATTGCATTTATTGATCATACGGGGATATGCTTCCCATAAAAATCGCACCGGGGGGACACTTTATCTGCCATGAAGAAAATTGTACTACTCTTGCTCATCGCGTGCTTCACCTTTCAGGGCTGCGGTGATAAAAAAACATACACCGGTTCACGCTTTTTACTGGGTACGCTGGTCACCATTACCGTGCTTGATACATCCAGTGCCCACGCGGGCAATTCCATGGATGCCGCATTCAACGAGATAGAAAGGATCCAGAACCTGATGAGTCCTCACAGGAAAGAAAGTGACGTGTACAGGCTGAACCATGGCGGTAAAAACGGCCCTGACCCCGTGCGGGTTTCGGAGGAAACCTTTTCACTGGTGAAAGAAGCAGTACGCATCTCAGGTGAGACAAACGGCTGTTTCGACATCACCTATGCCTCCATTTCAAACCTGTGGGACTTCAGCGATGAACAGTTTTCACCTCCAGCGGCCGAACAGGTCCGCAAAAAAATGAAGGCATTCAGCTACAAGAACATTTCATTACGGCCGGATACCAGTTCAATCGTTTTGCGTAACGGGGCAAAACTGGGGCTCGGTGGGATCGCCAAAGGCTACGCCATCAGGAAGGCAATGAGCGTGCTGAAAGAAAACAATATTTCCGACGGTATAGTGGAAGCAGGCGGTGACTTACAGGTTACAGGCAGCAAGAACGGTACTCAATGGAAAATCGGGATACGCCATCCCCGCAAGAAGAATGACCTTATCGCCACGGTAAACCTTGAAGGAAATGATTCAGTGGCCACCAGCGGTGATTACGAACGGTATCGCATGTACAACGGAAAACGGTACCATCATATACTTGATCCTTCCACGGGGTACCCGGCAGAATCGGATATTATTTCCGTATCAGCCGTCACGCCAGACCCGGTCAAGGCGGATGCCCTTGCAACAGCCCTGTTCATCATGGGACGCCAAAAAGGGATGCAGCACGTAAAAGAGCACCCGGAACTTTCTGCCATTTTCATAACACCCGGTCTGCATATATACGCCTCACGTGATCTTGCAGGACGGGTAGACTTCTACGAAGCCGAACACATCACATGGTTCTAACGGCAACCTGCAGCCAGTCGAACTACCCGGTCGCCAGGTACCCGTGAATACCATCAGCCGCGTCTTTCCCTTCCTGTATGGCCCAGACCACCAGCGAAGCACCGCGGCTGGCATCCCCTGCCGAGAACACCCCGTCCCTGCTGGTCATCATGTTGCCGTCAACCTGTATATTCCCCCTCTGGTCAAGCTGAAGGTCAAGATCCTTCACAAGCCCTTCATGAACCGGGTGCACAAAGCCCATGGCAAGCAGCACAAGTCCTGTCTCCATCTCGAATTCCGACCCGGGAACCTCTTTCATGGACATGTTCCCCTCGTCATCATGCCGCCATTCAACCTTCACCGCCTTTGCCCCTGTAACCCTGCCGTTCTTGCCGGTGAATTCTTTGGTCAGCACCGTCCACATTCGTTCGCATCCTTCTTCATGAGAGCTCGAGGTTTTCAGCACTTTCGGCCATAACGGCCATGGTTCTCCCTCGTTACGGCCGGCCGGGGGTTCGGGCAGAAGCTCAAGCTGTGTAATGGTCCTGGCCCCCTGCCGGTTGGCGGTACCAACACAGTCAGAACCGGTATCACCGCCGCCGATCACCAGCACGTTCCTGTTAAGGGCACTGATGAGGTCCTTCTCATCAATATGGTCACCGCTGACTATGCGGTTCTGCTGGGAAAGGTAATCCACGGCAAAGTGAATTCCCTCCAGCTTACGTCCTTTTACCTTGAGATCACGTGGTTCCCTGGCGCCTATGGCCACGCACACAGCGTCAAAATCATCGTTTAGTTGCGATGCCGGGATATCCTTCCCCGCCCTCACACCGGTCTTGAACTCTATGCCTTCCTCTTCCATGAGGTTGATACGCCTGTCCACAAACTTCTTATCCAGTTTGAAGTCGGGTATCCCGAAACGCAGATACCCGCCGGCCCGCTCTTCAGCCTCGAACACCACAACCGAGTGACCATGCCTGTTCAGCCTGTCCGCGCACGCCAGTCCCGCGGGGCCGCTGCCGATCACGGCCACCTTCCTGCCGCTGCGCCTTTCCGGCGGTTCAGGCTTCACCAGGCCAAGCTCAAAGGCCTTCTCTATCACCGCGAGCTCGTTCTGCCGTATGGTTACCGGCGCATCGTTGAGGGCCAGCACGCAGGCAGCCTCGCACGGGGCGGGGCATACACGTCCTGTAAACTCTGGAAAGCTGCTGGTTTCCCTGAGTATATCGTAAGCGGACTTCCAGTCCCCCCGGTATATCTTGTCCTGCCATTCGGGCATTATATTGGATATGGGACATCCCCAGTGACAGAAGGGGATGCCGCAGTCCATGCAGCGTGCCGCCTGCATGCGCCGCTCCCTGTCCGGCAGCATCTTTTCAACTTCACCGTAATCATGAACGCGCTCCTCCACGGGGCGGTACCCCGCTTCCTGGCGCCCGAATTTTATAAAGCCCCTGGGATCACCCATCTGACACTACCTCCAGTTCTTCTTCTTCGCGGATGTCCCGCAACTCCTGTTCAGTCTGCTCAAGCTTCATCTCCTGCATGGCACGCTTGTATTCGTACGGCAATACGCGAATGAACCGGGTCATGTGCCGGTACCAGTCCTGCAGAATTTCCGCCGCCAGCGTGCTGCCGGTATGTTCAACATGACGCTTCAGCATCTCCTTCACGTACTCCTGGTCATCATGGTCAATCAGCGGTGAAAGCTCAACCATCCCGGTATTGCAGTAATACTGAAAATCACCCCGCACGTTCAACACGTAGGCGATCCCGCCGCTCATACCGGCGGCGAAGTTACGTCCCACCCTGCCAAGCACCACCAGGCGTCCGCCCGTCATGTACTCGGCGCAGTGATCACCCGTACCTTCAACCACCGCGTGTGCCCCGCTGTTCCGCACGCAGAAACGCTCACCCGCCATGCCCCGCACGTACAGTTCGCCCGCGGTGGCACCGTAGAGCACCGTGTTACCTATAATAATGTTCTCCTCGGGCTTGAATGCAGACCCTTCCGGCGGCACAACGATGATCCTTCCACCCGAAAGTCCCTTTCCCAGGTAGTCATTGGCATCACCTTCAAGCCTGAAAGTGACCCCCTTCTGCAGAAAGGCCCCGAAACTCTGGCCAGCGCTTCCATTGAAGGTGCAGTGAATGGTGTCATCCGGCAGGCCGTCATCACCGTAACGCCGTGATATCTCTCCCGAGAGCATTGCCCCCACTGTCCTGTCAATGTTGTATATTTCATGTTCAAGAACTACTTTTTCCCTGTTCTCAAGGCCCTTCATGGCCTTATCGATGAGCCACCTGTCCAGTACATTGTCGATCTTGTGAACCTGTGTTTGCACACAATATGGCTCACCGCCGAACATGTCCGTCGGCACCGCCAGGATCTTCGACGTATCAACGGTGCCGGCTTTCCAGTGATCCAGCTGCCGCTGTTCAAGAAGATCCGTTCTGCCCACCAGTTCGTTGAATGTCCTGATACCAATTTCGGCCATGATCTCCCGTACTTCCTCGGCCATGAAACTGAAATAGTTCA
>CAYFSO010000012.1:0-43176 GCA_964345775.1 uncultured Leptospiraceae bacterium
GGGGTGGTGTTATTGTCGTGGGCGGCTTTCATTATCTTGTCGCCGTGTTCATCGGTACCGGTGAGAAAAAAGGTCTCTGCCCCCGTCATGCTGTAAAAACGCTTGAGAAAATCGGCAAGTATGGTGGTATACGCGTGTCCTATATGGGGCTCCGCGTTTACATAGTAAATTGGTGTGGTCACGTAAAACCTGTCTTCCATGGTATACCTCGTATAAATATCTGCAATGGGATCTATTCTTCGCTGCTGTCAGCGTCAAAGGAATGAAGGATCTTTTCCCGTGTTTCCCTGTTCAATACTATATTTCCATTTTCTACTATAAATTCATCTTTATGGAGCAATATGCTGTGATTATTGCTTCGTATGCTGACCAACTCTTTGAGGGTGTCAACAGATTCTATGACGAAATGCCTGTCATCAATGGTAAATTCCCTGCCCGACCTGGGAAGTGCATGGTTCAATTCACGGTACACATCGTACTCGTAACCAAGACAGCAGAGAAGCCTGCCGCACATGCCCGATATCTTCAATGAATGCAGGTTCAGGTTCTGTTCCTTGGCCATTTTTATGGATACCGGTTCGAATTCTTCTTTCAGGTTGACACAACACAGCTGGCGTCCGCAGGGACCAAATCCGCCTGCCATGCGGGCTTCGTCCCGCACCCCGATCTGCCGCATCTCTATCCGGGTTCTGAAGACTGAGGCCAGGTCGCGCACAAGCTCCCTGAAGTCTATGCGGTTTTCGGCCACGAAATAGAATATTATCTTTGTCTTGTCGAAAAGGCATTTGACCATTACCAGCTTCATGTCCAGCTTCTTTTCCCTGACCTTTTCCCTGCAGATCTTGAACGCCCTGTTCTCTATTGATTCAATATCCGGCAGGGCGTCCAGGTCTTTCTGTGAAGCCATCCTGAGCAGCTTTCCGCCAAGCTGGTCACCATTGCACCCTGAAGGCATCTTTTTGAAAACCCGTCCAATATCGACACCATGTTCTGTTTCAACAACACACAGGGAGTTTCTTTTCACAAAGATGTTGTTCGTATTTACGTAATATATCTGCTGGCTGCTTCTGAGTTTAACGCCTGTAGCTTCCATGTCTTATCTATCCCGTTATATGCGAAAGATCTGCCAGGGGAAGATCCTTCCCCTTTTTAAAACATAAAGAATATAGCATGCCCTTAATGGCCATTCTATTATTTAAATTATGAGATTGGCCCTTTCTTAAGGCAAGAAGTATTTTGATCATTCCCTTCAATTTACGCCTATCAGTCAATTCATTTCTTATCCATGAAATACTGGTGGTGTTGCCTGTCATACATTGAAAGAAATGGGTTCTGAACATGTTGGTGAGGAATTCGATCATCAAGTCTTCCGAGATCATGCCGGTTATATCCCTGTACCGGGTTGTGAATGCCGATCCCTGGAGAAGAAAGTCACAGAGGGCCCGGTAATACTCAACCAGCGAAGTGAAAAGACTGTCATCTGACAACAGTTCCGCGTTCTCAACCGATCCTCCTGCAACCGGAACCACCCGGGAGATCATTTCCCGGGAATAGCCTTTTTCTGCCAGTATGTGATGAAGCTCATCGTTGGACAGGCGGGTAAAGCGTATCTCGCTGCAGCGTGATCGTACCGTAGGGAGCAATGCCGCCTTTCGTGAAGTAACAAGTATAATGGTGGTTGACTCAGAAGGTTCTTCAAGGGTTTTGAGAAATGAATTTTGTGCCTGTGTGTTCATTCGGTCGGCGTTATCGATAAGCACCGCTCGTTTCCCGGTTATGGGAACGGTTGATAACTTCTCTATGAGCCACCGTATGGAGCCTTCTTCTCTTTTAGGTTCACTCCCCACGGGTATGATGCCGTTTTCATTGGGAACAACATTCAAGAAATCAGGATGCTGGCCGCCGGTGATCTGCATGCAGGAATGGCATTTGCCGCATGGGGGGGTTTCAGATTTGCAAAACAGGGACATTAGAAAGCGTCGCGCAACCAGCCGCTTGCCTGTACCTGGCGGGCCGGTAAAAAGCATGGTATGGTGGTACATTCCTGTGCGGGACAGCCTGTCAAGAATGTTCAGTTGCAGTGAATGTCCTGTGATCCTGGTAAAGTCCATATATATTTAATGCCTGAGATCGAACAGCAGACCCCGTATTTCTTCTATAGTTTTCAACAGGTTGAAAGCCCTGTTGTTCTTTTGCGTGATTGCCGTGGCGATCTGGTCAAGACGCTGGTTGATGCTGTCAACGATCACAAAATCGGCCCTGTCATTGCGCCGCCGCTGCAATGTTTCAACCGAGGTGTCAGAGTCCAGCAGTATTTTCATTATGGATTTAACGGTGGCTTTGTACTGGTTCATCTGGTATAGTGACTGTTCTTCCACGAATCGCTTTTCCTGCTCCGCAAGTTCATTCATCAGTTCTTCTATGGCACCCTGGTATTCCCTGCGTATGTTGCTTTCCAGTTCAGCGTGAAATTTCTTCTCGGAAGGACCCGCGGAACCGGCTTCTTTCTTGTGTACGGATCCCTGTTTACTTTTCTTTGAAGATGTCGGGTTTATTTTCATCAGGCGCTTTCCTGTTGCCGGTTTATGGTACAATTACCTTCAAACTGCACGCCATCCTCCATGATGAGGCTGGGAGTAATAATGTTGCCGTTTATCCTGCCAGATGAAAGCATGATGATCCTTTCAGTAGCAAAAATATTTCCCCTTACCGATCCGCCAACAACTACCACCCTGGCCTTTATATCGGTTATGGCTTCTCCCGACTGGCCTATGAGTACCTTGCCATCGGTCTCAATGGTTCCCTTGAACTTGCCATCTATACGCAAAAGACCGTTTATGTTGAATTCACCCTTGAATTCAGAACCTTCACCTATAATGCTGTTTACTATATTGTCTTCAACTGTAAGTTTATTTGTCCTTGCCATGATTTCCCGTGCTCAATGCTGTAAATATATGGTTTTGTAAACGCACTCACACTACGTGCAGGTGTGCTGTTTTGCAAGAGAAAAATATATTTACTGAAATATTATGTATTTTTATCATTTTTTCATTTTGGTTTTAAAAATTGCTTGCAAAATTCACATAACGTTGTAATATCAAAATAACGGAGTACTATGCATAAATCAAGGAGGAGACATGAGAAAGTCCATTCTTAGGCTTCTTGAGTATGGGTGGCCGGATAAGATCATCGCGAATTACCTTATGATTAAACCCACCATTGTAAAGTACTATAGAAAAAAATATAAGATCGCAAGAAACGAATATCAGGGTTTCTATTAAAGAACATCCTCCTGGCGAAAAAAAAATATAGAGGGGAATGTTCCCCTCTATTCAAGTAATAATTTGGAGGTTCGCCAATTATTAATTGGAGGAAAGTATAGTACCAATGAAAATTTTGTTACTATATTGTCAAGTATATTTTGTTATTTGCAAGTCCCGTTAAAACCGGGACTTCTTTTTTTACCCTCAACCGACCATCTCAACATGCCGATATTTACAAAAATGTAGATTTTCCAGTTATTCCGGAGAGCATCGTGGCCGATACCCGTGAAAATGTACTGATCCTTGCCGACTCTATGAAGGATCCGTATAGCTTCGAATACATTATCCAGCAAAAAGATCAACTGCTGACCCGTCGATTCGCGGGTATGGATCTTTCCCGTATAAGCTTTATTGAGCCATATTCGCTGGTAAGTTTTCTGCTGCTTGGCAGGGACTATCTTCGACAAACAGGGGAAAGGATCATGCTGGTAAATATTCCTATTCACGTTCACCAGTACCTTGCCCGCATGGATTTCTTTGAGCATGGAATATTTACTATTAAAGAGGAGCTGGACGAAAAGCTGTTTCTCAAGAGGAGCAGTCAGAGCAGCAGGTTGCTTGAAATTATCGAGATACCCGGAAAAGAAAGGGAGAGCGTAAAGGTTATCGGAAAAGTCATAACCATATTCAGAAAAAGGGCAAGGAACATTTTGAAATACTGGTTCTCCCCCAACATTGTTGATTATTTCGTGACCGTCATTTCGGAGCTCTGTCAGAATATTTTTGAGCACAGCCTGGATTCCGGCTTCATTGCCATTCAAACCTACGCCACCGGTAGTGATCACACCTTTCGAATAGCCATCTGTGATTCGGGGATCGGTATACGTAATAGTTTCAGCGACAACCAGGATATTGCATATGAAAGCAACGCGCAGTTAATAGAAAAGGTACTGACTACAACGTTATCCAGTAAACGCCGTTTCGGGTACGGTCTCTGCCAGGTCAATGCAATCATGGAAGAGCTTCGTGGCAGCGTGTATATTCGTTCCGGGGATGCCTCGGTGTCAATAATGCATCACAGAAAGAAGGGGGGCAGCACCTATTCATTCCTGAAGAACGAACTGGCCCACTTCCCGGGAACACAGATATCGATTTCACTTGGGAACTGATTTACATAAAAACGTTCATAACGGGCATATACATGGTATTGTACAATGATTATTGAAATAAAAAAAATCGGGAAGAATCTGAAGATCACATCTCCAGACCTTATCACTCGGCCCACCGGGAAAAAGTTTTTTTTGAAAATAATGGAGCGGCTTGAAGATGTTCATGCAGGCGAGGTGGTGATGCTTGATTTCAGCGGGATAAAGGTGGTGGATGCCTCGTTTATCGATGAATGCATAATACGCCTGTTGAAGGAGTCTCAACGGGAGGATATCCCGTTTTACGTGAAGCTGGAAAATGTCTCTGGCAGTATAGAATCAAGTATTGAGTTCGTCATAAGGTCGTACTTCTCCACCAACGACGAAAAGATGGCTGTTGCCATTGACAGGATGGGCAGGAGCCAGGGACATTATATTGGTTTACTTTCAGGATCAGAAAAAGATATTGTTGACTTCCTTATGGTGAACAGGCATGTGCCGGCAGATGAAATCGCGGCATATACGGGTATGCCGGTTGCCGAGACTGGAAAGATCCTGGACCTGTTGTATCATATACGGCTGATCAGGAAAAACCTGGAAAACGGTACATATTATTACAGCCCTGTATAGTCGAGATAATGTACTTGATTTATTATTTTCATTTCAATAGTATGAACCCGAATGTAACCGTAAAAAATCTTGATATATTGCCGGGTGCGTTTAGAGTTTATGAAAAATCCGCATAAAAAAGGAAAAGATGGAACCCGTGGGGATGACAGCCTTTTTGGGCTTTTATCCATGTACAAGGCGTATAATACCTATGTAAGACTCCTTGTTTCCGATGAAGACGAGAAAGTGGTTCTGCAGTTAACCGATAATCCCGGTAAGTGGGCTAATATTCCTGACGATAAATATGAGAATTACGAAGAAAAGAAAAGGATAGATATAGGAGTGCAAAAGCTGTTCATCAAGTATCTTGAACCCGATTTCCTGGTGCAGAACATGGGACCGTTGCTTGGGACAAAGATCCCCGCGCAGAAGGCAAACGTGATCAACAATCTTGATGGGGACGGGTATTTCATTCTTGAAGCACCCTTAGAATACCTGGAGCATATGATGCATGCTGTCAGGCGGATGGTATTACTTACCCCGCAGAAAAAATATGAAATAATTGAAAAATGTCTCGCAGAGAATACATGAGGTTAACGCTAAATGAGTGACGAAGCATCAAATTTCGATTCGCTGAACGAACAGACAAAGCTGATAAACACTGCGCTTAAATATACAGGCGGTGACGTGGATAAGGCCCGCCTCATGGTTTCGGGCCAGTATGACGATGCGGCGGTCATCAAGGGGCGACTGGCTATTGAGCCACTGGATACCTACGGCATGTTTTATATTTTTTTGAACCAGGTGAGCCGGTACCTCATGAATGTTAATTCAGTACTGTCAGGGAAATCCACACTTTACGAACGTGCACCCATATTCAATAACTGGAAAAATTTCTATAGAGAATCCGGGAAGACGGTTCAACAGCAGGACGAAAGCATAATCGGCTCGTACGAGTTTACAAACCATTTGGCAAATTCACTGGAAGGATATAATATTTTTGAATACGTAGAGGAAGACAACCTGGATGATATTTCAGAAATTATCAGGGAAATAATCGCCAAGTTCTTTAATAACAACGATGTACAGATCCAGATAGCCATTGACCGTACCAGCTCCCTTGCCGTAGAGCTTGAAGATATACCGATAGAAACGCCCCAGGCTCCGGGTGTCAAGCAAGAGGCCCCGCCAGAGATGCCAATGGGTGAGCTTGACAGGAAAATGAACGAAATTGAATCCCAGGCTGAGTACGTAATAAATGGAAATGTTATCGTTTCCCCTGTTAAGGGAAAATACGTGAACGATATAAAGATTGGGGAGAAGATCAGCGTGGTGCTTACGGACAAGGATTCAATATCCATCAAGGTGGCAAAGATGTTCAATGCCCTTACGGACGAGAGGGAGTACCTCCCCATAAAGGCCCGAATGAAAGCAAAGGTCCCCATGGAAGGTGGGGGGTATATACTTTACGGCCTGGTGGCCAAAAACGTGCTAATTAAAATAATTGAAGAAGAGAACGTAAAGATCGAAATGGAGAAAGTAGAGAAGAAACCAGCAGAAAGTGCGCCAGAGAGCAGGCTTGTACTCTACGTGGCCATGCTTCTTGGCCTGCTGGTGATCGCACTTGTAATCATCATGGCCCTGTTATGATTACTGTATATCATATTTTTTGATCTTTGATTTCAGGGTGTTCCTGGCAATGTCAAGAACCCTGCTTGTTTTCTGCAGATTCCAGTTGGTCAGCTCCAGTGTCTGTGCTATGTAATCTTTTTCTACTGATTCGATAACTTCCTGCAGGGTCTTGTAGTCATCAGGGATCTTTACGGGCTTTTTTCTGCCTTTTTTTGAAAACGTATTATTCGTCAGGGTTGATGCATGCATTGGAAACTCCAGTGTAAAGTAGTTTCGTTTTTAATAGTGAAAATTTCATAATAATTTCTATTACAAGTAAATAATAACAATTGAAATCATCAATAAGTTTTTTAAATAATTTTTAAAAAATATATCAGTTTTAATGATAATTAAAAAGTTTAAAAGATACCTGTTGTTTATCCCGCTGCTGCTTGTAACTTTTACTGCACAGATGCCCGACTGGGTCTTGATGAAAGACCTGGAAGGGAACCGGTATTACATGGACAGGCAGGGTAAAATATATACTTCAGACCAGCCGTCTAATTTCCTCAGAACAATAAATGATAAAAATATCGAGTTTTTTATCAACAAGGGGATAGCTCTCTGGAAAAGTGATCACCGGGAGAGGGGGTTAAGTCTTCTGAAGTCGTCACTCTGCCTGCCGGTAACTTCCCAGAGAGTGTACCAGATGCAGAAAAAGGCCTCGAACTTTGTAAACCAGGTGAAAAAAAGAGAGGGAGAGCGGTATGATGTGATCAACGAAAAGGCTCACCTGCTCCTTTACCAGGTAGAAAAAAATAAAACCAGGCTGGTTAACGAGATTACAGGCTACAGGATGACCCTGGCGGGTGTTGTATACGTGTTACATAAGAAATTCCGCGGTGATCACAGGGGATACCTGTATACAGGGATACGGATGGGTTGCATATTCGATGGAGACACATCAGGGTTCAAAGATACACCAGGGTCCTATGATGTGCTGATAGGGGTGGAGTCTGAGAGATTTCCTGCAAGGCTGCGTTCGGTGGATGAGTTGGAACAGCACTGGAAACGAATAACCGGTGATGATACATTCAAAAGAACAGTAATAGTTGAAGAAGACAACAGCATCGTTTACAGTTATACTGATGAGAAAGGTGAGTTTGCAGGTATGGAACGGTACATGTTCAATGGCAGGAAGGGGGCGTTTCTGCGCTGTATTCTCCCGTCATCAGAATTCCAGGCGAAAAGGGATATTTTGCAGGAGATCATCATGTCATTCACCATGTGATACCTGGCGCATTATCTTTCCAGTACCAGCGCGGTTTCGGTACAATGCTCACGGTTTGGACAATTCTGGCAGTCTTTCCATATCTTTTCTGGAAATGTATCCTTGTCCACTTCCTTAAATCCCAGCTTCTCGAAGAAAAGCGGGGAGTAGGTGAGTACAAAAATTTTGCTTCCGGGGAATTGTGCTATCAGGTATTCTGAAAGGTCTTTAACCAGCGCGGTTCCGGTTCCCCTGCCGGCTTCGGACGGGTATACCGCAAGTGAGCGTATTTCCTTGAGCCCGGGCCCGTAATCGTGATATGAGATCACCCCATTCACGCTGCCATTTTTTTCAGATACGAAAAAAAACTGGAGTGAATTGCGAATTTCTTCTGCCGATCGGGGGAGAATTATTCCTTTTCGGGCAAATGGATCAAGTATTTCCAGGATCGCTGGAATATCCTTTTCTGATGCATTCCTTATATTCTGTTTCATGTCATCTTTTCAGTACGGTTGCTTTTGAAAAGAGGCCATTCTCAGAATATTGCATAACTTTTTTCAAGGATTTTTTTGCATCCTGTATGTTCTCAAAAGGACCGGCATAGATACGATAGCCTGAATCTTTCTGTGAGAGAATGATACGGAAGCCATCATGGCTAAGTCGTGTTGCCACCTTCTCTGCCTGCTGTTTTTGAAATTCGCTGCCTATGCGAATAACATAAGGGTAAGACTGGCGGGGATATACACTGGCGGCTGATACGGTATTATCGCTATCTGCCTTTTTCACCATTGCAGATACTTTTTTACCAATAGTTGCCACGGCCTCCCGCGTTCCGGGATCAACAATTTCCCTTTCAGATCCCGAGGTAAACTTTATTCCTACCACCAGCCCCGTGGTAAAGGATATGATGCATAAGGCAATGATAAAAGAGAGCATTCGGTTGGCTTTTTTGCGGTATTTTTCATCATGCCGTGTATGGAATTCAGCAATGTTGTTGTAATATTCAGGATCGGCGGCATTGTACTGGTTCCCGGCCTGGCGCATATGATTGCCGCTATAGAAATCTATGTTCTGCATGATATGCCTGTCCCCGTGTAGAATCTTTTTCGCTGGTTATAACCCTTACTTAGAAGTTCGACAGTTGAAAGTTTATGAATTAGCAAATAATTTTTTCAGCTTCCTGACTTCTGCCGGTTTAAGGGAGCGGTACGAACCGGATGGGAGCCTTCCCAGGGAAAGGGGGCCATATTGTACCCGCTTGAGGGCGATTACCCTGTAGCCAAAAATCTTAAAGGAGAGGCGAACCTGTCTCTTTTTACCCTCGGTTATGGTAATGAAAAACATGTGGCGTGAATTTTCAGTGAAGTTAATCACTGCAGGTGCAGTCTTTTTCCCGTAAAGGTTAATGCCGTGCTCCACTCTATGTTTATGTTCATCAGCGAGGTTGCTGTCGAGGGTGACAAGATATGTCTTTTCAACCCTGAACCGTGGATGGGTGAGATGATAGGTGAGCTGCCCGTCATTTGTCAGCAGTAATAGTCCTTCAGTGTCCTTGTCCAGCCTGCCAACGGGTACCACCCCCTCTGCCTCATACCGTTCAGGAACCAGGTCCATTACAATTGGACGTTTCCGCTCGTCACTGCGGGAAGTGATATACCCCCTGGGTTTGTTCAAGAGCAGGTATACATATTTTTCGATCGGGCGCAGTTCCTTACCTTTCCAGGTTACATGATCTGTTTCCGGGTCAATCCTGGTTGAAAGATCCTTTACGGTCTTGCCGTTTATCCGGATCTCACCGTTAAGGATGAATTGTTCAACATTGCGACGTGAGCCAAGTCCGCAAAGAACAAGATATTTATTCAGCCTGAGAAGTTCCTTCGTCATTATCGGTTTCATCCTGACCGGCAGGTTCAGTATCCGTGTCTGCCTCGCTTATTTTCTTGAATCGGTATGTTGGATCTTTACGGTCATCCAAAAGTACGTAAGATTGTCCCCGGCGAATAAAATATAGAGTTTTACCAAAAGAGGCCCCATCAAGGAAAATTATTTCGTTCTTGTTGAAGTTGAGGCTATAGGTACCTTCGATTCTTTTCCCGCCCTTCCTGTATGATACGTATTTGCCATCGCTGCTGATCTCTATCCCGTGATTGGTGAAATCACCCGTGCTGTTGAGACTCCACCATTTACCAGCAAGTTCTTTTCTTAACGAATCAGCCTGTTCCATCCAGAATTTATCAAGGTAGTTTTTCACCCCGTCGGATTTATCCGGCTGTACGATATCCAGTGTTGATCCGTACATCCACCCGGAAATACCGTTTTCAAGCTGTATATTGTACCAGTAGTCATGCTTTTTGCCAATCCATTGGCGTATGCTTGAGCGATCCTTTATATGAACTACATCTCCCTTGTTGAGAAGCATTACCCGTGAGGAATACAGGTAAGGATCTACACGGACTGAGGCATTGTTCATAACCACTATTCCCCTGGTTTTCTTTTTCTCGATGGGGGTGACGCTATCCACGGTATCCCCGGAACAACCAATGCAGGTAACCAGAAAAGCCAGTATGAACGAAATTATGAATTTCTGGGTTAAACCCCGGTTACTATTCATCATCGTGTACCTCTACGGTGAAAACTCTTATCACGTTTTACTTAATGGATAATGACAGACACTACGTCAATTAACTTTTACCATGGTATCATATACTTTTTCCTGCTGAATTTGTCTTGACTGCAGGTGTTGGTGGTATTTAAGGTACGAATAACTCAGGATTAACATCATACAGTAAATCATGAAAGCAAGAGATCTCTTAGACGGAAGGATATTAACCTTTTCGAATTTCCTCTCAGCATCGAGAGTTATTCTGTTCCCGGTGGCAGCATATGCTCTTTACCTGGAAAGTGTATCGGGCAATATCCATTACCGTTATTATGCCTTACTAACACTGCTGGTTATGGTAGCCTCGGATATTTTCGATGGCTTCTTTGCCCGCCTTTTTAACCAGGTCTCAAGACTGGGCCAGTTCCTTGACCCGGTGGCCGACAAGATCGCCACGGCGGGAATGGCATTTGTATTATATTACTTCAGGGAAATGCCGTTATGGATAGTAGTGGTAATAGTATTTCGTGATATGATCAATATTTACGGTGGATTTATCATGTTCCATAAACGGGACATACAGGTCAGGTCAAACCTGCTGGGTAAAATTCTTGTTGGTATACTGGCACTGTCCGGTTTCATTTTCATAGCTTCACCGGGTTTTGATCTTTTTGGGATAACCTTCCAGGACGTCTGCGTGGGGCTGATCATGTTCTTCGCGGTCATGTCTAATATTGCATACTGGAATACCTATTCATACCTTTACCTTAACAGGCAGCGCTGATAGCAATCGTGTTAAAACCTTCAACCATATTTCCATATATATTGTCTGGATTGCTGGCCGCTTCTCTATGGTGCATCATCATTAATGCGGCTGTCAGTGTATATGCTTCAGATGAACGACTTGAAATTCGCATACAAAATTACAGGGGAAAACAATATGTTTCCCTCTATGATCTCAACAGGGCTACATCACTGGAATCAACGTATGATTTCATTTTACAGCGTGGCAAGATCTATCGTGGAAATTCATATGCCGTGTACCAGCCGGGCCTGTCTGTAGCCATAATAGACGGCGCCCTTACCCAAATGGATTATCCGGTGGAAAGGGTGCGCGGTGAAGTTTTACTTCCACTGGAACTATCCAGTGCAATATTGTCCAGGTTCTACCCGGCATACGAGGTGAAACTGAAACCTCCATACCTTCATGTGAACAGGTTAATACGGAAGCCGCCACCTGCCGATTACAGGAAACCACGGGAACCAGTGCATACTTCAAGGGATACCATACGGTTTTTAGTAATTGATGCAGGGCATGGAGGCAAAGATCCCGGTGCCATCGGGAAGGGAAATGTCCGGGAAAAAGTAATAAACCTGAAGCTGTCAAGAATGGTGAGAGATGAATTGAGACGCAGGCTTAAAGATGTCCGCATCATTATGACCAGGGATGATGACAGGTTTATTGAGCTGGGAAAACGTACAGAGATTGCCAACAGGCAGTTGAAGAAAGGAACTAACGGGATTTTTGTCAGTATACATGTGAATGCATCAGTATCTCACAAGGTTTCCGGGTTTGAGACGTATTTTCTATCACAAAATCCAACTAACGAGGAAGCCAGGTCAACGGCAGCCCTTGAGAACAACGTGGTTATACTGGAAGATGAGAAAAGCAGGAAGAAGTACAGGGACGCAGACCTCATTGAAGCACTCATGATAACCACGCAGATCCAGAAAGAAAGTTCCATGCTGGCGCATAGTGTACAGAAGGGCATGGATAAAAAAATATGGGAATTCAAGTCAAGGGGAG
Source organism: uncultured Leptospiraceae bacterium (assembly GCA_964345775.1). Classification (GTDB taxonomy): domain Bacteria; phylum Spirochaetota; class UBA4802; order UBA4802; family UB4802; genus M55B154. Next base: position 12,305 of record CAYFSO010000012.1, read on the forward strand.
TGAAAAAAGCTGATTTTTTTGTTCTACGTGGTGCATTGATGCCGTCAATACTGGTTGAAGTTGGTTACTTAACAAATAGTAAAGAGCGTGGTTATATTCTGAAATCTTCATACCAGAAAAAGATCTCCCGTGGCATTGCCAGCGGGATCGTTGACTTCATCCAAACGTATAACAGGGAGATCATCAGCAAGTAAAACCCGGTAGTGGATCATGAAAAATGTCGAATGTGAATTTTTTTCTTGTAACGGTGGTATTATCTATTGTATATGGCTAAGGTAATTAGAAATGCTGCTTTACAGAGGATCAATTACGAGGCGTTATAAATGAAATCGTTTCTGGAAAAGATCAGGAAAAAATACAGGGATATTGTATATATAATACAGAATCCTCCAGAAGATCGGAAAAAAAGGTACCGAAAGATTCTTCTGTTCGTATCCGTGTTATGCATTATTGATTACCTTGCGTTCAGCTACCTGGCACATAATAACGTGTTTGATATATTCCCTTCCATTCCCGTTATTGACACTCGTGACCAGGTCAATGTATACCTTCCAGACCTGCAGACAGACAGAATGCTAAAGGAAACAAGGTTAATAAAAAGATCAGATGATATGAGTGTACAGGTGCGTCAACTTGTTAAAACGGTTGCCCGTGGATCAAAATATGAAAACACGTCGGTTATTGTACCCGTGGATCTTCATATTCGGAAGGTATGGCTTGAAGGAGATTCATGTATCATTGATTTTGAACTTTCCAGGATCGCCGGCAACTCTCCTGTAATTGATGGCTCCGAAAAGGCATTTCTGACAGCAGTAAATAAAACTATCAGTGAGAATATAAAAAGCATAACCCGCGTGGTTTTCCTTGAAAACGGTATACCGGGAAAACGCATGTGGGAATTGTCTGAATCAGCGTATTATTGATCCGGCGATCTATCCGGGCCAGGTTCCCTGGAACACTTCAACTGCGGGCCCAGTGAGGTACACGTTATTGTCTTCCTCGTCCCATTTGGTATTCAGGTCACCACCCCGCAGGTGAACAAGTATGGATCTGCCTGTTTTCCTGTTCATTACGCCTGCAACAGTTACCGCCGAAGCCCCCGTTCCGCAGGCAAGGGTTTCACCACTGCCGCGTTCCCAGGTCCTCTGGATGACTTCATTCTCATTTACTATCTGTACGAATTCCACGTTGGTCTTGTTGGGAAATAACTCGTGCAATTCTATCATGGGACCGTATTTCTCAAGCGGGAACTGTTCCACGTCTTCCACGTATATTATGACATGTGGATTGCCCATTGATACGGCCGTTATGTTAAACTTGACACCGTCCACCTGCAATTGTTCATCGATGACGGTACCCGGTTCTCCCGTCATGGGTATACGTTCGCGGAGTATGATAGGTTCACCCATGTTTACGGTTACCGAGTTGACTTTTTTGTTCTTCACACTAAGATCAAGATATTTGATGCCGGCAAGAGTTTCCACTGAAATGTTCTTTTTATCGGTAAGTCCATGGTCATGCACGTACTTCGAAAAACACCGGATGCCATTGCCGCACATTTCCGCCTCGCTTCCGTCTGCGTTAAACATTCGCATCCTGAAGTCGGCCTCGTCTGAGGGCATAATAAGTATTAGTCCATCGGCACCAATGCCGAAATTCCTGTCACTCATTTCAACGGCAAGTTTTGACGGGTTTTTTAGTGGATGTGTATGGGTATCTATGTATATATAGTCATTCCCGGTACCATGCATTTTTGTAAATGGGATCATTGTGATGCTCCACGTGCAAATTTAATTATGTAGAGGAAATATGGGTATTGCTGTATCAATTGTCAAGAAATCTTTAATATTATATGATTTCACTGGCTGAGAGTATGTGTCGATACAGTAACTGATAATCCATTTGAGACCAACTTGATGAAAAAAGACCTGGTAACAATAACTGTTGTCTTTCTCATGCTTGCAGGTATAGCCATGTACGTGTTCGTGTTGCAGGTGCCTGCAGGGTACAGGACAATGCTGGTTGAAGATACCACCTGGGAAAAGACAACACCGCGTAATCACGGCCGCTTCGAAAAGGTTCCCATTGTGTTGTATCACAACATAGATGGTAAAGGCATATATTCCCTGCCTCTTGAAGTATTACGAAACCAGTTTGCCCTGTTCAGGGAAAAGGGGATAAATGTTATATCAATTGAAGAGCTGGAAAAGAGAATGATCACGGAAAAAAAATTCAGCAGCAGGGCCATATGTATCACCTTTGATGATGGCTACTATTCCATGTATAGTAAACTGCTGCCCCTTGCCAGGGAATTTGATTATCCTGTTACCCTTTTCGTGTACCTTGACAACGTGTACAGCCGTGCAAGATCAAGTATTACCTGGGAAAACCTGAGAGAACTTGAAAAGAACGGTATCAGCATACAATGCCATTCCATAACCCACCCTGATCTTACCGCTATCCGGGATGCTGATACCCGGGAATCACGGTACAGGCTGTACGAAGAGATCTACCTGGCGAAAAGAATAATGGAAATGTACATGGAAAAGCCCATCAAGTACTATGCGTTTCCTTATGGCAGGTATGACCTGAGACTGGTTGAACTGTGCAGGTACGCGGGTTACGAAAGGGTATTTTCAACTGACTATGGTTCGAATATTGTTACACGTTCGAATTTCTGCCTGCGAAGGCATCATATAAAGAGAACATACTCCCTTGATACAGTGGAATCAATTGCAAGGTAAACAGTAAAAAATTTCTTGACACAAATGAAGATGATGTCAATTATTAATGTTCACATTTGTTTTTCGATCTAAATCCCTTTTTCCCAAATTGTAAATACATGTGATATAGAAAGCCCTTTCGGGTTTAGCTTTAAATTAGTGGAGAATCAGTGCGGTTATGAAAAACTTGCATCGTTGTGCCGTAATTGTAATATTTCTCGTGGTTGTCATTTTATCCGGCGGCATTTTCGCTGGTGAAGCTGTTTTCCTTGATACTAAAGATATTCAGCGTTACAGGGGAAGTATCGGGAAATGGACATATTTTCGTTCTTACAATCAGGCCTCTTCATTTTTTAAACAATGCGGTACCGATACGCCATCGGTGTGCGGGATCAACGAAATATCACGCAGGCAGATAGCCGGTACATATATTTTTGTTCCTTACAGCGATGAATATATTGAGGGCTTAAAGGCAGCCGGAAGTGATTTCGTCGCTACCGTTTCAGAAACGGACCAGTTCATATGGCCCATACGCAACACCGAGTTGATAACCTCCGGTCTTGGAAGAAGATGGGGAAAACTTCATCCGGGCGTTGATATCCCTTCTGCAAGAGGTACCATCATACGGGCTGCAATGGAGGGAAAAGTAATTTTCCGTGGTTTTGCAGGAGGTTACGGGCGAATGGTTACACTTGAACATCGCAATGGATATGTAACAAAGTACGCGCACAATTCAGTACTGCTTGTGAAAAAAGGTGATTACGTACAGAAAGGCCAGGTTTTGGCACTTGTTGGGAGCACAGGGCACTCCACGGGCAATCACCTGCATTTTGAGATCAGGTGTGAGGATATCCCTTTGAATCCCCTGGATTTTTTACCTGAAAGAAGCAACCTCGAGATAAGGCATCCCGGTCGTTTATATTGAAATTAATTGATCTTCACATTCATTCCACTTTTAGTGAAGATGGTGAACTTTCCATCCAGGAAATTCTTGAACTGGCTGTTGCCAGGGGCATTTCAGCCATTGCGGTTACCGATCATGATTCAGTAAGATCAATCCCGGTTGCCAGGGATCTGGCGCAGGGATACGGCGTGGAACATGTCCCCGGGGTAGAAGTTACAACGGTATTAAATGATGATGGATCACAACAGCATATACTTGGTTATTACGTTGATGAGAATAACCGGGAACTGCTGGAGGCCCTGGAAAGGATATCCGCCTTCAGGATAGAAATCGCGAAGGAGAGGATGGCTGCCCTGAAGAACGCCGGTTTTTCCCTGGACGAGGACATGGTCTGGGAATTGGCAGCGGGAAGGGCTCCAACCGCGGCTTCCATTATGAGAGCAGTACTGGAAAATCCGGAAAATGAAAGTGATCCACGAATGGATTCGTATTACAGGGGAACAAGGAAAGATAACCAGTTGCCCAATTTTTACCGTGAATATCTTTCCGAAGGTGGCGCGGCATATGTTCCCTTTAAATCTATAGGGGTGGCTGAAGGGATTGAAGTGATCCGTAAAGCGGGTGGCGTTCCTATCCTGGCACATCCCGTATTTGCAAAAAAAGAAACTTTTCTTGATCATATGGTGGACATGGGTATAGCGGGGCTGGAGGCAATATCCACATACCATACCCCTGAGCAGGTGGAATACTATACAACGTATGCCGACTCAAGGGAGCTGCTGGTCACCGCCGGTTCGGATTATCATGGGCCGGTATCCAAGCCAAAGGTGCAACTTGGCGGGATCGAAGGAAATTCGTATGATCTCCTGGAAAAAATAAAAAAGGCTGCGCAATAAAAAACCCACCCTGTTCCCCGGTTACTGTTCTTTCTGCCCTGATACTTCTTCGAGGTTAAACTGGTCTATAATGTCGCTGTCCCTGGGAAATGATTTCATTATATTCTTCTCTTCTTCAGGTGTCCCGTAGTAAGCCCATTTTGTCAGCTCTCCAATAATTTCCTTAACAGCCTCTTCCTGGTTATTGTAAACAAAGATAATATTGGGCCCGGATTTGTATCCCCAGTTAAACCCATCCGCTATGTTCACCGAAAAGGTTTCGGTGACCCCATCGCCGTCAGCGTCTTCGGCATAATACAGTTTTTCGTCGATGGTTTTTGCCGAAACCGTTATCTTGTGCTTCGTCTCGGTCTCCGGTGCGTTGATATACGTCGGTTTGGGAAGGGGGGTCCGTTCTACTATGAGCCCGGAATCCTTTCTGTTTACCATCAGCTGTTTGAACACCTCAACATGTTTTTGTAAGAAGGCATTCCTGACATTCTGGTAGAAGGTACCAAAACTCCTGGATACAAACTCTTCGCTGAAATTTTTCATTCTCTCGATACGCCTGCTGGTAATTCGTATGAAATCGGGTTTTTCGTTGATCTTGTTTTCCCAGAGGTCTGGTATCAGCTTGTTTTCCATTTCAAACATCAGTCTTTTTTCGCGGACTTTTTCCGGGTCATCGTACCCGTCTTTCATCAGGTAAATCTCTTTTTCCTTTATGATGAGCAGGGTAGCAAGTGAGTCATCCATTTCAGGGGCAATTTTTTTTTGGATATGCTGGTACGCTAACCTGTCCTCGTTGTACCTGGAAATCTTTTCAATTGAAATAGGCTTGAATTCAAAATTGGCTGCAATGATGGATGCAGAAAATAATATAATAATTCCACCTGCAAAAAATAAGTATCGACGACACCTCAAGAACCGCATTAGGGTACCTCCCTGTTCAGGTAATGATGGATGTGTATACCGTCTACGAATTTCCTTTTCGTATACTGCATGATATGACGATTACTAAACTATAGTTGCAGGTTAACTATTTGTCAAATATTTTATAAAAACCTGGAAAGACAGTTAGCGGGGGCTTATTGGAATATATCAGGATGTGCTATACTAACTGTGAACGGACTATGAACGGTAAAAAAATATGTTGAAGCACAGTGACTGTTATTACTGCATACCGGGTGGATACCTGTTCAACAACTATACAGTTGAAGACCATGCTGTATCTACCAGAATGGTGATTGAACAAAGGCACGAAGGATGGCCCGGGATCCCGCATGGGGGTGTGGGGATGGCGGCATTTGTGGAACTTTGCGATATGCTTGATGAAGGAAAAACTGGATTTCCTCTAATATATACCTTCAGGTTCGGGGGAGAACAGATCGCGGTTGGTGACGTGGTAGAATTGAAGGTAACCGGATCTGAACCTGGATACATGGGAGAAATGGCCACTCCCGGTACAGGTATGCCCTACCTGAAGGCCCTGATGAGAAACGGTATGCTGGATAATTGGGATCACGTCCAGTCACGTGCTTCAAGCATGAGGGTGAGTATGCGGTACGCACAGCATACACTGCGTATACCCGATATGTCATACCGGCTGTTGTTCAAAAATGCATCAAAACACCGGCGGGACATGCGTACTTTCTCGTTTCACGAGTACAGCAAGGGGCATACCATGCTGTATTGCAGGTCGCGTGACATGGCAGGGAAAGAAGGGAGAAGCTTTAATACGCTGCACGGTGACCATATTCATCCAGGTGTACTTATAACACTGCTGGATGAAACAATGGGATGGGCCGGTTTCCTGAGCGCCTGGCAGGGCGGGGTAACGGTCATTCTCGATGTTAATCTATTTAAACCGGTGTGCGATACAGATTCATTTGTCGTATGCGGCATGTGTAATAGTATTGCCGGATCCGCTCAACGTAAACTTGTTCATGTCACAGGGGCCGTCTTTACAGAAAAGGACAATGGCCTTGAGTTGTCGGGATATGCACGGGGGAGATGGCTTACCCTGCCGGGATACAAGGAGAAGATGGTTCAATATCTCCTGGGATCGGAAAATACAGAAGGGTTCACCTCGCGTTTTCCAGGTTTAATCTGAATCGAGTTTTTTTTTCTGCTTTTTCCATTTTGCCTTGTCATACTTTGTCCAGCTTTCAACTACATGCCTGGAAAGCTGGTCCACCCTGTCTTTTCCAGGTTTTTTGCGGGGTTTTTTTTCAGGAACCCTCTTGAACCTGCTCCCGCGTTCCTCATCTTCTTTCCCTGTAAGGGATGATTCGTTCTGCATGAATTGCACCAGCTCGTTTGCGGGCACGTTGGAACCGGCAATAGTATCCACCATCGAAAGTACCTTTTTGCGGTTTACCAGTTCATCAATCAATACCCTGGGGATCTGCCCGGCTCCACAGTAAAGGCCCAGCAGGGCCCCTGCCACCGGCATGCAGGTACCGGTGGAGCCACCTGATTGTACAAGCCGGAAGATGAAGTCTTGAGCATTGTCATGGTACATGGCGAAGGCGCATGGCCAGCACAGGGCGGAAAACGCGTGGTTTACCGTGGGACGCGTCACCGGCGTTTTCTGGTTGTTGTTTATGAAATTGATTATATGGCCTGAAGCCTGTTCGATCCGGGTTGTTTCTTTTATTCGTGCCAGCAGTGTATGTACCTGGGTGATATATTCATTCACCGTTGAGGGGTTCCAGCCCGAATCAAAAATTACATGGCTGAATCTATTGGCCTCTTCCATGGCCTTTTCAGCTGCCAGCAGGGCATCGTCAACCGCGTTCAATGTTCCCGTAGATGCACGGCCTTTTGCCAGTGAATACAGGTGAATGGTAACCAGGCATGTGGCAAGTACGATGGGATTATGGCTGAAAAAGGAGATGAAGGACGTGATTGATGCCATAAAGGCTTCTTCTCCAACATGTTCCAGGCAGAGCAGCGAGGGCAGCAGGGGCAGTATGTCACCGCCGGCGTCATGAGAACTGCTTACCTCTTCAGGGTTATCAAGACGCCTGAAGGCCCGAATCACTGTCCTTGATGGATGACGGAGGTTCCCGGTGAGTAATTCACCGGTTCCCCTGATGTCGGCAAAAAGGGTTTCCATTCTCTGCCTGCTGCAGACTTTTTCACCTGCCATTATGGATGACAGGTACAGCAGCAACTGGGAATTTGCCGTGTACAGGCCGGGTTTTTTCCAGCGTTCAGGTTTTCCCTTTATGGCGGGAAAGTTGTCGGGGTACCCATCAATGGATTTGAAAACCGAATGTATGTGGCCCTCCCCCAGTCCATCCAGGGGCGCGCCGAGGGTGTCTCCTGTTATGCTTCCAAGAAGGATATCTCTTATGTCATTTCTCATCAGGGCGCTCCGGGTAATTTTTTATGTGCTGATGCGCATTGTAAAAGAGTTTGCCCCTGTTTGAAAAGAATAAAAAAGGGGCGTGAAAAAAGTTGCATTATAACAGGACATGTGCGGTAATAACAGTGACAGGGATCATAGTGATGAACATGAGCAGAATTAACCGGGAGGCATATATGAAAAGAGTGATCGTACTTGCGCTGGTGGCAGCAATTGCCATCGGGGTTGGCTGTACAAAGGAAACCGAAGAATACGCGATGATAACGTTTGCGGTTGGGAACGTAACTAAGAATGACACGGCCGTGGTGATAGGTGACCTGCTGAACGAAAAAGATGTTCTTAAGACCGACGCCCTATCCTCCTGTGATATAAAGATCGGTGATTCAATGGTGAGAATAAAGGAGAACTCAAAGCTCCTGGTCTCACAGCTGATGCGGACCGATGATCTTGAAAATACTGTACTTGGCCTGGATGTTGGCAAAATGCTTTGCAAACCCAAAAAGCTATTGAAGAACGAAAAGTTCATGGTAAAAACCCCCACAGCGGTTGCAGGTGTAAGGGGCACAAAGTTCACGGTTGAGGCTGATGCGAAAAAGACAAGCCGTATTAAGGTATATGACGGGAAAGTCAGGGTTGTGAGGCGGGTTATGTCAATAGAGGACCAGATAGAAACTGTTCTTGATGAAGCCCCCCCGCTTGAAGAAAAGCAGAAAGTTGTTATTACCGAAAAGGAAGTTGGTGATATAGAGAAGAAAGTTGAAAAACTGATGAAGTCCAAACCCGCTGATGAAGCTGCCGAAGTGGCCATCGTGAAAATCGTACAGGACGTTAAGAATGACGTAATTGTCTCGAAAAAACAGGTGCAGAAGTTCAAGGTAGAAGACTTCAGGGAGGAACAGGACGAGATCATAGCCGTCGAAGAAAAGCCGAAAGAAGTTATCAAGAAGATAACCCGGATAGTTAAGGAAGAAAAGGAAAAGCCCGTTCCAGAAGGACAACTGCTGGTTACCAGGTACGAGGTGTATTTCATAAAGAACGGCAAGGTGGTATGGGAAGGGAATGTAATAGAACCACCGGTTAAGACCGAGGATAAGCTTTACATCGCCTCGGGTGATTACGTCTACTGTGCCTCACTCGAAGGGCCGGTACTGTGGAGAAAGAAAATCGATAATAACGGAAAGCTTGAGCTTTCTGATGATTCACTGGTGGTATATTCCCAGTCAGGGAAAAAGAAACTTGACCTTGAAACGGGTACTGAAATGTAAGTTCCCCGTAAATGCTGCTTCAAAAACCGGCTCCTTGACAGGTGCCGGTTCTTGTTTGTAACGTGTCATTTGTCTTTGCTGTACACGTAGGTGTTGAGAAGATACTCGGTCTGCATGGGATCCAGGTCATATTTCTGGCTTGCTTCGTTAACCAGCCTTATCCTGTCAGCATCGGGATTGCTTTTCAGTTCACCGCTGATAAAACGAATAACTTCCTGCATTATCTCACTTGTCATGATCTCCCTCCGTAATGGTTACAGTGCTCTCAGGTGTTCCGGTTTCAACAGTTCTTCGTTGCCGGATTCTATAACCCTGTTCAGCAGTTCCAGTACATCTGGTTTCTGTTCAGGTAACGTGGCTTTTATTGGTAAATAGTTTGAAGCATGGTTGGACGTGAACATGCACCTGTCATGTACATCCATGTGTTCGATAATCAGCTTCAGTTCACGCAAAAGGCTGAACTTATCGGGCAGGATGAATGTGCCATTTTGGAATTCCCTGTACAGCTGTGTGTTGGGGAGCAGCATTACCGTTAATGCTGATGCATACTGGGGAGACATCCTGCCAAGGTGTTTGCCGGTGTCAATGGCATGTGGAATGCTCATGTCAATCCCTCCCAGGCCAAGAAGAACCGTTTGAGACAGCAGCATCCCCGATGCCTTTACCTTTTCGGCCGCTTCAAGCTGATGTGCCGGTAATGCTCCCTTCTTGATTTTTCGCAGTATTGTTTCGTTCCCGCTTTCGATACCCTGGTACACTATACCCAGGCCGGCATCATGGAGCTCTTTCAACTCTTCGGGGGTTTTCTTTAATATGGCCTTGGCATTACCGTAGACACCTATTCGCTCTATCTGCGGATTTTTCTGCCGTATGTAGTCCATTATTTCGAGGATGGTGGCAGTGGGCAGTATCAGCACATCCCCGTCTGCAAGGAAGGCTTTCCTGTACCTGTAAGAGGAAGAAGCCTCGTCAATATCCCGCTTTACCTGTTCAATATTCTTGATATAGAATTTCTGATCCTTGTAAGTGCCGCAGAAAGTACACTGGTTGTGGGAGCAACCCACTGTAACCTGTATGATCATGCTGTATGCTTCGCTTGGCGGTCGTATCACATGTCCTACGTAATCCATAATTCCTCCTGGTATTGTCAGGCAAGAGTACCTGGTTCATGGTTTCCCCATATACACCTGTGCAGCTGCAGGTTCAGGCGTACCCGGAGTCTATCCTCCAGCACCTTACCTGCCAGTTTCTCAGGCCGCATGGTTGAGCTCTCTGGAGAAAAGTTTACTGTTGCCGGTGATTTTGCAAGATATTTTTCAATAAATCTGCATGCAAAGTGATAATCCCTGTCATCGGCAATAATAAACTTTACTTCATCATTGTGTCCCAGGTGGTCAAGATTTTCCATTAAAAATGAACGATCTTCTCCGCTTGAGGGGGTTTTTACGTCCAATATCTTCCTTACCTCGCCGGGTACATTTACCACCGGCTGGCTGCCATTCGTTTCAAGTTGTACCGTATATTTTTTGTCCGTTAGGGCGGTTATCAGTGCAAATGATCCCTCCTGTATAAGTGGTTCTCCACCTGTTACGGTTATATGATGGGCAGATGGGTAACGTGTTACAGTATCGAGTACATTCTCTATGTGGCAGTATTCACCTCCTTCCCTGGCATATGCCGTATCGCAGTGAACGCAGTCAAGATTGCACCCGGCGGTTCTTATGAACAGGGACGGGAAGCCACTCAGGGTAGTTTCTCCCTGGATGGAGTAGAATATCTCTTTTACGCATATTTTCATGGTATTAGTGCCACTTTCTTTAAAAAATTCTTGAAATAATAAAGTACACATAACAAATATAAATATAGTTGCAATAAAAAAACATGAACGTTATATAACGAGGAATGACAGGAGTGCCATATGGCAGCAAAGAATGAGTGGATGAACAGCACCATTGGTGAAGGGTCAATATTTGAAGGGAAGTTCTATATCAGTGGTTCGTTGAGAATTGACGGTAAATTTGAAGGTGAAATAAAGACGGACGAAGAACTGGTTGTTGGAGAGGCCGGTAAGGTTAAAACCAATATACATGCGAAAAACGTAGTTGTGGCCGGCACCGTGATCGGCAACATTCAGGCCGACGAGGAAGTGAAACTGCTGGAAACGGCCCGCGTGATGGGTGATATTGAGACACCTGTTCTCACCATACAGCGGGGAGTAGTTTCTCAGGGTTCTGTCACCATTACCGGAGGTCAGAAAAAAGACGTGAAGAAAACGATCGAAGATTCATATAATTCTGCTCCCAGAAAGAATGCTGAAAAATCTTCATAAGCAGGGGAAGGGGAGCCGATAGTAATACTGATTACTCACATCGGATTATTGCAAGATGAAGCAATGGTTTACACGGACATATAAGATAGGGAAACTGAGCATCTCGTTTCTATCCGACGAGATAATATTTATCTACAGGGGTAGAAATAATGTTTCCCTCAGAAAGGTACCCCGGCACTGGTTTTCTCCGAAAAGACAGCTGCTGTATGGTGCATCCTTTCTTTTCCTTCTGCTTTGTCTTGTTCTTTTGCTGCCTGTCGGTGATACATCAAATGACGGTGAATCTATAGACGAGATGCAGAAAAAAGAGATCTTGCTGTCATCTGAAACTGATTTTACTACACCCGAAGAATCAGAAACACTGCAGATCAGGTATCACAAGGTGGAAAAAGGGGAAACCCTGAGCGAAATAGCCCATAAGTACGGGGTTTCCATGGACACGGTATGTGGATGTAACAACCTGGTCTCGTATGACATTATTCGGGTGGGTTCCATTCTGCGGATTCCCAACAAGGATGGGATTTTGCATACCATGAAAAAGGGACAGAACCTTCCCGCAATTGCAAAAAAGTACAGGGTTTCAATAAAAAAAATTATAAGTGAAAATGATCTTCTTAATCCGGACTTTATAGCAAGCGGACAGGATGTATTCATACCTGATGCGAAGCCTCTCAACATCATTCCCGGTTTCCTGTGGCCTGCTGCCACTACATATATTACAAGCGCGTATGGATGGCGGCGTCATCCCATAAACGGGAAACGGCAGTTTCACCAGGGGATCGATATACGTTCCAAGTACCAGTGGGTCAGGGCAACGAAATATGGCAAGATCACCTACACCGGGTGGCTTGGTGGTTACGGGCGAACCGTGGTCATCGCGCATCCCGGAGGATGGAAATCATTGTACGGTCATCTTTCCAGGATCGTGGTTCGGCGTGGCCAGTACGTGAAACAGGGGCAGATCGTGGCGCGAAGCGGAAATACCGGGTATTCGTCAGGCCCGCATCTTCACTTCGAGTTGTTGAAACATGGTCGACATGTTAATCCATACAGTCACCTGAAACGCCGATAATGAGTCAAAAAAGTTCTTGCCTATACATAACCCTCTACAGTAGTAAACACTAACACCACAAGAATACAACCAAATGGGGATGCCATATGGCTGAAAGTATTAATTTTTTATGCGAAATAGGTACAGAAGAGATACCGGCCGGATATATCCCACCGGCAGTGAACGCAATAAGGGAATACATGACGAAGAGCCTTGAGCAGGAACGTCTCTCGCATGGAACTGTTCATGTGTATGCTACTCCCAGGAGACTGGCCATACTGGTTTCGGATATGGCAGATATGCAGTCTGCAGACGAAGAGGAGTTGAAGGGTCCTTCAATAAAAGCGGCGTATGATGATAACGGGAATCCCGCAAAACCCCTTCAGGGGTTTATGAAGGGAAATAATGTTGCGCTCGAAGATATCTATACCAGAAGCACCGATAAGGGGGAGTATATCTTTGCCAGCAGGAAAAGAAAGGCGCATCCTGCAGGTGAGATCATACCCGGTATAATAGAGAAAATGCTTGGCACTATCCCCTTTCCCAAGCGAATGCGGTGGAGCAACAAGAAGTTGGCCTTTCCCCGGCCCATCAGTTATTTCTGTGTTTTGTTAAATGATACCGTAATTTCACATGAGATTGAAGAAATACCATTTGGTAACATGGTAAGGGGTCATTACGTGCAGCACAATACCATGGTAGAGATCACCAGTGTTTCAAAGTATATGACAATACTGGAATCCAATGGTGTGATCGTTGACCAGGAACGACGCAGGGAAATGATACGTAACCAGCTTAACGAAGCTGCAGATGCGATAAAGGGTGTGCTCATAGAAGATGAAGAACTGCTCGATACGGTTACGTATCTAACCGAGTGGCCTTACGTGGTTGTATGCGACTTTGATCCTGGTTTCCTGGAGATCCCTGATATAGTACTGGTTACTGAAATGAAGGAACACCAGAAATACTTCGCGGTGAACGCGCCGGGTGGAGGATTGATGCCCAGGTTCCTGGTGGTATCCAATAATCCTCCCAATGAAAATATTAAGCAGGGTAACGAAAGGGTTATTGCGGCACGTTTCAGTGATGCCAGGTTTTTTTTCCAGGAAGACAGGAAGACCTCCCTTTCTGCCAAGGTTGACCAGTTGAAAGATGTCCTGTTTCACAAGTCCCTCGGAAGTATATATGACAAAATAACAAGGATGAAGACCATCGCGTCTGAAGCTGCCCGAATCTTGAATATCGACAGTGACACACGGGGAAAAATTGACAGGGCTGTTATGCTTTCAAAAGCGGACCTTAATACATCCATGGTCTTCGAGTTTACCTCGCTGCAGGGGGAAATGGGCAGGATCTATGCAACACTTGATGGAGAAGATCCAGAGATCGCTGCTGCCATTGATGAACATTACAGGCCAAGATTCCAGGGAGACGAGATTCCCTCTTCAACGGTAAGCGTGGTACTGTCCCTTGCTGAAAAAGTGGATAATATTTTTGGTTCTTTCTCGGTTGGGAATATACCCAAAGGCTCGCAGGACCCGTATGCATTGAGAAGGCAGGCAGCTGCCATCGTTGAAATGCTCATTAAGAATAAGCTGCATCTGCCCCTTGACCAGCTGCTGAACAGGGTGGCAGCGGGTTACAAGGATGGAGAGGATCTTCAGGGCCGCATACTGGAGTTTATCAATACCAGGGCAAAAACCTATTACACCCAGCAGGGGTTTGCCTATGATGAAATAAATGCCTGCCTGGCGGTTGGGATATATGATTATTATGAGCTGCAACGAAGGGCTGAAAGCGTTCATGATTTCCGAAAGGATGAAAGGTTTGGTGAAATGCTCCTTGCGTTCAAGCGTATGAACAATATCGTATCGGCCTTTTTTAAAAAAAATCCCGGTTATAAACTGGATTTTGATGCCGAATTACTGAAAGAGAAAGAAGAGAAGGAGCTTTTTGAATTCTTCAGGCAGCGTCAAAATGACCTGCAGAAGTATCTTGAGACCAATGATTACCAGGAGCTGTTCAAGCTTTTGATAGAAGCAAAATCTGCAGTAGATAATTTCTTTGACCAGGTAATGGTAATGGTTGAAGATGAAAAGATCAGGGACAACAGGCTGGGCCTGCTGGAGTCCATCCTTGGAAATTTCAAAACCCTTATAGATTTTTCCGAGATTACTGAATAATACAGGTAAAAGAAAGACAAGGAGGATCAGGAATGAAAGTTTGTGATGGAATTTATGCATATATATGGAGAGGAATGTTTGAGAATAACTGTAACACGTTTTACCTGGGGGATCCCCTCAATATATTCGTGGATCCCGGCCTGAAAAAATACGTGGACGTTCGTTTTGAGGATATGAAAAAGGACGGCATTGATACAGATGAAATATCATGCGTGTTGAACACTCACTCCCATCCGGATCATTTTGAAGGATCAGAGCAGTTCATGGGTACGGATATCCAGGTGGCTATGCATAAAGAAGAGATACAATTTTTGAACGAAGTTGGCCCGCAATTCTTTGCGATGATGGGTATGCAGTTTCCCGAGTTCTCATTTGACATAGAGCTTGATGAAGGCACATGGGAAGTGGGTGGAGTTGAACTCCAGGTATACAAAACACCGGGGCATTCTCCCGGGTCTGTGTGTGTATACTGGCCGGAGAAAAAGGCGCTGGTCTGCGGTGATCTCATCTTCAAGGAGAGTGTGGGCAGAACCGATTTTCCCGGTGGAAGCGGTGAAAAACTGAAGGAAAGTATCAGGCGTATGGCCGAACTGGACATAGAGTACCTGCTTCCCGGACACATGGAAATGGTGCAGGGCAAAGATAACGTAAAAAGAAATTTTGAAATTATTGAAAAATATATTTTTTCAATGATAGTGTAAGCAGCATCATTCAACAAGATCTTTCACGTCAGGGATGTTCGCATCCCTGCTCTGTCTTTTCCAGAACCACTTGAAACGAAGTGGTACCCCCTTTTCATATGGTGCCGCGGCAAGACGCTGTGTCCAAAGTTCCCTGCGGTCGGCAACCTTTTCAACACATTCCTTGGAAAATGAATACAGCTTGTCCGCATTGAACTTCTTTTTCTTTGCCTGGGAGGCGTGAAGTTCTCTCTCCCTTTCAACGAAATTTTCTTCCATGTCGTCCCTTTCAGGTGCGATATTCTGCAGAAAAAAATCGTATTTCATTATCGCCTGTCTGTGCATCAGTTCATGTTCCCACCAGGTTGACTGGTAGGCGAATTTACTGGATTCGGTATTCGGGAAATAGTCTATTTCCTTTCCTGCCAGGTAGAAAGGTTTGAATGTACTGGTGCACGTGGCTGATGTGCCGGTTAACCAGTATACAGGGAGATCATCCCTTATGTGGGCTACCATTGCAGAGGTAGACTGGCTGGGGCGTAACGGCCCAAGGGAGGCATGCATGCACACGTTGCCCATGCTGGTTTCATGGGGATGCGGGTATCCATGGCCAGGGCCATGGTCGCGAAGAATATCCATCATGTATGGAACATCCATAGAATGGCTCCTCTGTAAACCCAGTTCCATGGTGCGTTCCTGCCTGGCGCCGCATTTGCTGAAGCAGGTGTAAAAGGTGTCCGAAAAGGCATTTTTGAAGTTGAAAGTTTCGCCTTTTTTTATATAGCCCTTTTCCCTGGCGTAGTCTTCGATGCCGGGTGAGGCCCTGTGATATTCTTCACCTATTGTTAAACCGTTTGATATGCTTCGTATGCCGTCAACCTTTACCGCAGCCCAGTGCCTGTTGGCGGTTTCAAGCACCCATGCTTCTTTTTTATCTGCCAGTATGTACGAGTTATGATAATACATTGTATGTTCAAGACCGGCGTTGCCTCCCTGTCCATACCGTTCAATAAGCTCGGTAATGAGTATCAGCGCGTCATACGCGTTGGCACATCTTTCGAGTGCCAGCCTGATAAGATCCATGCCGAGAAGACCTTCCTTTTCGTAAGGCTCCTTCGTGAAGACGGCCTCGTTACCTATTGCCAGTCCGTGTTCATTGGCTCCCATCTCGCAACCCCACATCCAGAAAGGCTTGGAGATCAATATTTCGTTGGTCTCGCGTACCTGCGGTATGGAGATATATGTACATTTCAGGTGGTCGTCGTTCCCATATGTCTTTCGAAGCAGGTGTTTGACAAGTTGGGCTTCGTTTGGTTCGCGGTCGCTGTTCTTGGCAAGAATAACTGAGCCGTCCACGGTGGCGTTTCCTGCAGCTACAATAGTATCACACATACATTCCGTCCTGTCACTTGTGAAATTGCTTCGCGTTCATCTCCACGGATACGCGGCATGTATAATATATACCTTTATGGATAAGAAGCTCAATAATTTTTATTCTGCGTGTATTGAAAAAATGTTTTTATCAACATTCCGGAACAAGCCAGGTAAAATTATGTTGACGTCTGATGCGCAATATTTCTCAATCAGGATGATCTTTCAGGAAGCTGTGATAGATATGGATGAATACTTTAAGTCGTCGTTTCTGAA
This sequence comes from uncultured Leptospiraceae bacterium, assembly GCA_964345775.1. GTDB lineage: Bacteria > Spirochaetota > UBA4802 > UBA4802 > UB4802 > M55B154. Next base: position 29,335 of record CAYFSO010000012.1, read on the forward strand.
ACGCCTGGTTTTTTTGGTTCGAACAAAATCATATTATCACCTGGTTTTTAAGAAAAAATTTGCATCCATCGGAAGTATGCCGGTGGCCTGGGGCATATGGAATATCGATGTCTATGGACCCAACATCCATGTGGGGTCAAATGTCGTTTTTGTTGCCGCAGACGGGGCAAAATCACGACTTACCACCATTAAACTCGGCAGGCACGAAGGACATATTGAAATTGGCAATAATGTGCTGGTAATGAACGGCGTGCGGATAAGCAGTGCCAGCAGGATCATTATTGAAGATGACTGTATGCTGGCAAATTATTGCTACCTGACCGATGCTGACTGGCATGATCTTCATAACAGGACGGACCCGGTTGGTAAATCTGCACCAATTGTGCTGAAAAAGGGTGCGTGGATCGGGGACTCCGCCATCGTGTGCAAGGGAGTAACGGTTGGTGAGAATTCTATCGTAGGTGCGGGGTCGGTTGTACGCAGGAACGTGCCACCAAACGTTGTTGTTGCCGGAAATCCCGCTCGTGTGGTGAGGAAGCTTGATCCTGATCGAATTGTGACAATGGGTGCACTATACGAGAAGATAGGGAGGCCAAAAATTTGAAGATCTGCATGCTATGCTACCGTGCTAATCCGTACTGTGGAGGCCAGGGCATCTATCTCAAGTACGTGGCCGAAGCATATGCCCGCCAGGGACACCAGGTACATGCCGTGGTTGGCCCTCCATTCCCGGACGATATGGAGGGGGTGACGGTTCACAAGGTTCCTAATAATGAGTACTACGTGAAGAAGAGAAGTGCCGTAATAAATACGGATGATCCGTTTGACATTTTCAACCCCCTGAATTTTTACCAGTACTTTAACAGCAGGTTTGCCGCTTTCCCCGAGATCAGCGGTTTCAGCTACAGTGCCTTCTTGAAAATAAGGGAGCTGCATAAAACAGAGGGATTTGACGTAATACATGATAACCAGTGCCTGGGATATGGACTCCTCTTGATGAAATCCCTCGGTATTCCCGTTACTGCCACCATCCATCACCCACTGACCATAGACCTGGAAAACGTGCTGGAACGGGCATCTTCTTTTTCCAACAAGGTTAAAGGGGTCATGTTCTATCCTATTATGATGCAGAAGATCGTATCAAAGCGGCTTGACCATGTGATCACCGTGTCGGAAGACTCGCGGAAAAGGATCAATGAAGCGTTTGGTGTTCCATTGGAACGGCAGACGGTAGTGTATAACGGCCTGGATACTTCTGTTTTCAGTCCCCAAAAGGGGATCACCAGGAAACGGGGAAAAATGATCTTCGTGGGGAATGTTGAAGACGGGAAGAAGGGATTTGTGTATCTATTACGCGCTTTAAGTAACATGAGAACAGATGCCTTCCTGACCATAGTTGACGGAGGGGCTCCACACAGGAATATAACCGCACAGCTCATTAAGAAACTGGGTATAGAAGACAGGGTAGAATTTGCCGGGAAGGTGGATACGGAAGGACTGATCCGTCATTACTGCGAGTCTGAACTGGCAGTCGTACCATCAGTGTATGAAGGGTTTGGCTTTCCAGCGGCAGAGGCGATGGCATGTGAAGTCCCGGTGATCGCCAGCGATGGAGGCGCGTTGCCGGAAGTGGTTGGAGATGCCGGCATCGTGGTGCCTGCACGTGATGAAAACGCCCTTGCCCGGGAAATTGACACCGCGTTCAGCGACAGGGATGCACTTTACAGGATGGGGAAAAGGGGACGGGAACGGGTATTAAAAAAGTTCAACTGGGACAACGCTGCCAGTCAAATGCTTTCGGTTTTTGAGAGGATCATTTCCTGAATACCTTCGCGTTATTTTTTACGTCCAGGCGGGTAATCCTGGAACGGGATATGGATCGATTGGTTTTGTATTTTGTGAAATGAATATCAAGCTTGTTCCCGGTATCCGGTTCTACGAATTCAATTCCCTTGAAACCAAATTTTTTATTCTTCTGTGCAGGTTCAGCATAATAGAATTCATATTTTTTCTTTTTCCCTTTTTCCACCAGTAATATGCGGGTGGGGAGATTATCTTTGAAAGTTATGGTTTCGTAATACCTGTCATTCTCAATGATAATAAATATTTCACTGGTGGTTGAACCATCTTTTTTGCGTGGTATGAGGACGCGGTTGATCTTGTAATCCTGTATCATGGGGATACGGGAAGTGAACATTTGCCTTAAAAAAGAATAATCAACCGAAACCGGCATGTAGTCACTCAGCTGGATGGTCTCGGTGTTATCAATTACAAGGGTATTTTCAACCGGGAAATGTACCTTGATGGTATTCCCGTCCTGCACAAAAGTTGTTAAGGGGCTCTTGAAAACAGAGTCGACAAATGTTATACGAGCTGCCGCCGCGGAGTCATTATACAAAAAGTATCCGGAAGCCTTGAATTTCTTTTTCCCAAACATCCCGTCAACACGAAAAGCCGCGTCAATGCTGGAGGGTGCATTCCCATTGATCCTGTCAATATTTTCCAGTAACCGGTTCGTTTCTTCTTTACCTGCCTGAGTGAAGGGCCTGTCAGGGGCAAGTTCGGGGGCGGCACATGACAGCATGAGAAAAACCGGCAGAATGTATACTACTATAAAACTCTTCATTTGTGGTTTATGCTCCCTGGCTATTTTTTTGCTTCACGTATCTTTCGCTGTATTGAAGGATCGTCTTTTATCTCGAGGGATCTTTCCCAGTACTCTATGGCCATTTTTGTTTTGCCAAGTTTTTTGTACACGTCTCCGATGTGATCAAGGATCACGGGGTCCTCTTCATCATCTTTCTTGAGCTGCGTTTCCGCTTCAAGAAGCTTATCCAGTGCTTCCCTGTACTTTTCCTGCCTGAAATATGCCCAGCCCAGCGAATCGAGATATGCGCCGTTTTCAGGTTCCAACTCAAGTGCCCTGGTAATGAGTTCAATAGATTCATCAAGGTTAATTTTGTGATCGGCATACAGGTAACCGAGATAATTGTACGCCCGTGAGCTTTCAGGATCATACTTGATGGCCTGTTTAAGTGATTCTATAGTATCATCAAGCTTGTCCTGTTTTTCCTGCACTGTTGCCAGGTAAAAATAGTATGAACCGTTTTCATCATTCAGACTTATAGCCTTCTGCATCATGTCTTCTGCCAGTACGTAATCTTTCTTATTGGAATATACAAGCCCCTTAAAGAAATAATGCTGTGGATTTTCGGGCTCCTTTGATATGGCCATGTCGATATACCGTATTGCCGATGTATAATCCTCGTCAAGGCTGTACAGGTACCCGATATGAAGCAGCAGGTCTGTGCTGGGCTTCATATGGTACGTTTTTTTGTAATGCACTATCGCCATGGAATACTGCCGGGATTCTTCATAGGACTTTGCCAGGTAGAAAAATAATTCGGGTATGGTATCATCAATTGCAAGGGCCTTCAGGAGATATCGCTGTGCCAGCTGGTTGAGCCCTACACGGTTGAATAAAACACCAGCGGTAAAAAAGTTTGTCAATGCGGATCTTTTCTGGTCATTCCTTAACGCAATTCTTCCCATGGCTACATGTGGGGAGATCAGTGAAGGATTTTTTTTCATAACCGTTTTAAGAATGGGAAGAGATTTTTTGCCTTCTTTTAAGCGTTCCAGGTACAGGGATTTGGCGATGTATCCTTCCATGGTTTTGCTCTGGCTTGCCGTCCTGAGATATTTTAGATCCCCGGGATCCTCGAGAATGTAGAGTATCCGCCCGAGATATGAGTTGACCTTGATATTTTCGGGGTTCTTATTGTGATACATCTGGAGGTACTTTTTTGCCTTTTCAAGATTATAGGTCTCCATGTTAAGGGCAGCAAGAATGTAAATTACAGAATAGTTTTCAGGGTTTATCTGGTGTGCCTGTGTAAAATGATATTCCGAGGCCTTCAGGTCATCTTCCTTGTAGTAGATATGCCCCAGGTAATAATGTGACTGTTCTGTATAATATGAATGCATTGATTCATGTTTTGCGTGTTCGAGGACCTGCTGATAGTGATGCCTGGCCTTATCAGTGTTTTTTAACTGTGAATAGTACAATGATGCCAGGTTTAGCCGTACACGGGCCATGCCTGGCCGGGCTTTCAATAATTTTACAAGTGTACCTGCTGCCTCCTCATAATTTCTCAGGTTTACGTATATCCTGTATATGAGCATATATGGGTCGTCATATTCAGGATTGGCGGATATTGACTTTTTAGCGTACTTGATGGCTTCATCAAAATTATACAGGTAGTAATAACACTGGGCTATGTGATAGCTGGTACGTTCTTTCCCTTCCCCGTCCTCTTCAACCTGGTGTAACAGGGCGAGTGCCTTTTTGAATTCAATGTCAGCAGACTTCTTGTTCTGTAATGATTCAATCCCGCTGTTAATATGCATCAGCGCCTTGCTGTACTTTGTCCAGGCCGTTTCAGGGCTTTGTACTTTTTCAGAAGGAACCTCGCGTACAGGTTTTACAGGTTGTTTTTCCCGGGTGCTGGAACAGGAAACCATAACAAAAGTGATCAAAATAAGGTGTAATACAAGGTGTAATTTTTTCATCGGCTAAATCCACATCAAAAGGTTATTGTAACAATACTTTCAGCACCCGGTATTGTCAAATCAAAAGTACGTTGACAGGTGATGCTCCTCTATTGGAGCTGTTAATGGCCATTGTGTTACGAAAAAATGATGTTCCGCGGTAACAATGCTGGTATATTTATTACTAATAGAAGCCGTATAAATAATTTTTAATTGATTTATAAACTGCCGGTTGATAGCCGGAGATATGGATCACTATAGAATTGGACCAAAAACAGGAGGTTACAATGATGTTTCTCGGGATAGATCCTCTATACTGGATGATGATGCTGCCGGTCTTGCTGCTTTCTCTGTGGGCATCGATGAAGGTAAAGAGTTCATTTAAAAAGTATTCTAAACAGGCAACCAGGTCGGGATATACGGGGGCCAGGGTAGCCGAGATGATATTGCAGAATAACGGCCTGGGCCACATCCCTGTTGTGGAAACAAAGGGATTCTTGTCAGATCACTATGACCCCGTAAAAAAGGTTATACGTCTTTCGCCGGATGTATACAGGAGCAATTCAATCGCCGCCATAGGTGTGGCTGCGCATGAGACCGGACATGCCCTGCAGCATGCCCGTGAATACAGGCCATTGCTGCTGAGGAACATGATGGCTCCCATGGCATCAATAGGCTCCAATCTCTCGTGGATAATCATATTTGCCGGTTTTATCATCGGTGCCCTGGGCCTTGTCAAGGTGGGGATAGTGTTGTTCAGCGTGGTGGTGGCATTCCAGCTGATCACCCTTCCGGTTGAATTCAATGCATCTTCAAGGGCAAAGGCGGTACTGGCGTCGCATGGTATGGTCAGCCAGAGCGAATTGAAGGGTGTCAACAATGTCCTTTCGGCCGCGGCAATGACCTACGTGGCTGCTGCAGCGTCTGCCGTAATGACCCTGCTGTATTTTCTCATTAGGGCCGGCCTGCTGGGTGGAGATGAATAAAGCATCTCCACCCTTTACCGGTTTTTCTTCTCGCTTTTGCCCGGCCTGGGTATGTTTGTTCCGTCCGAATAAATAGACTGGTCTGTAACATCTTCGCTGCTATTGTTCATGAGGACGTTTTTAGCTTTAAGAGCGTAATCGTCACCGTGCATAAAAAAGTGCCTGATATCTGTAAATATCATGTACAACACGGGGGTGCCGAAGAGGGTAATAAAAGACCCGAATACCAGTCCCCAGGACAATGAAACGGCCATTGGCACCAGGAAGGGGTCAAGACCTCCCCAGCCATACGCGGTGGGAATGAGCCCGAATACCGTGGTAATTGTGGTGAGGAACACCGGGCGAAGCCTCTTGATGCCCGCGTTGAGGCATGCATCGAAAAGCTCCATATTGGCCTTCCGGTTATTGTTAATAAAAGACACAAGAACGATTGAATCATTAACTACCACGCCGGTGAGTCCAACCACACCCATGAGGGCAAGAAATGAAAGCGGGAGACCGTGAATATAGAAGGCCCATATAACCCCAACCATGGTGAGTGGAATGACTCCCATTATGATTATTGGATGAATAAGCGAACGGAACAGTGCCACCAGGATTATGTATATCACAAGTGCGGCGATAACAAAAGACCTCCCCAGGTTTTCAACTGATTCCTGTGTATCCTTGAATTCACCCTCGTAATCTACAGTATATTCCTGGTATCGTTCTTCTATGTCCGAGAACTTGTCCATCATCATGGTGTTGACCCTCACGGAAGAAACATCTTTAGCGTCTTCCCGTATGTCAGCCGTGACCGAGATTGAACGCCTCCAGTCCTTCCTGTTGATAACCGAGATACCTTTGGTGTAGGTGATATATGATATCGACTCCAGTGGAATGAGATTACCCATCTTGTTGGCGATCCTGATCTTCCTGATGCTGGATGTGGTTTCCCTGAGATGATCCGGGAAGATCACCCGTATGTCTATTTCTTCTTCGGATCTTTTGATGCTGGTGGCAACCGTTCCCTCGTAACATGAACGCACGGTGTTTGCTATATCATAAACCGTTATCCCGGTTAGTGCCGCCTTTTTCGGCAATGGGTGTATGAGCAACTCGGTTTTACCTTCTTCGTAAGAATCCTTTACGTCAAACACCCCGTCAATGGTTTTCAGGTATTCCTTGTACTCAGCGGCGATCTTTCTCAGGGTATCAAAATCATCTCCCTTAATTGTTACGTTGACGGGTTCTCCCTGGGGTGGGCCGGTGCGGATCTTACCGAATTCAAGTTTTTCAAACTGGTTCTCGATGGGTTCGCATTTCTCCCTGAGGTCAACCAGGATCTGCTCGGCATCGCGTTCACGGCTTTGCATGGGGGTGAGATACACGATAATTATCCCGTAATATGAACCGCGTTTTGTATATGGATCGGTTGGTGATTCCTGTATGATTCCCGCCCGTGAAGTATAACTGTCAAGCTCGTTACCGGGAAGCTGGGCCACCTTTTTCTCGATCAGCGACAGTTTACCGCTCATCTTTTCCACGGTAGTTCCTGATGAGGCCTCTGCCTTAATAGTAAGTGTTTCGATATTCCCCTGTGGGAAAAGAATGAACTTCACGTTGAAATAACCAAAAACAATGGTGCCTGTAAAAAGAAAAAATATGCAAATACTGAATATATACCGGTGATGCAGTACACGCTGCAGCGCTGCCCTGTAGATGGACCAGAAGCGCTCGAACAGGTGTGCCTTGTCGACAAGGGACTCTCCCCCGGTGAGGGGGGTTCCTCTTTTTGACCGGTTCTTTTCTACGTCATAGACGTGTGAAGGCAGTATGAACATGGACTCCACCCATGAAGCGATCAACGATACGGATACAACGGCGGGCAGGGTCCATACGAATTTTCCCATTATGCCTGACATGAACATGAGTGGAGAGAATGCCGCTATTGTTGTCATGATGGTGCCCGCAACGGGTGTGATAACCTCGGCGGTACCGTTGATAACCGCGTCCTTGACACCCTCGCCGTCTTCAATATGGCGGTAGATGTTCTCTGCAACGATAATGGCATCATCGACCACCATCCCCAGTACCATGATAAGACCGAACATGGACATGAGGTTGATGGTAACCCCCTTGATCCCCATCCAGATGAAAGTACCACAGAAGGCGAGGGGAACGCCCAGCGACGTGACGATGGCGATACGCCAGCCCAGGGTTATGAAAAGTGATAGTATTACCAGGGTAAGACCAACCAGGCCATTGTTGATCAACACGTCAAGGCGGCGCTTGACGAAATACGAAAGGTCGTTGTTGAGAATGACATCATATTCGCCAGGAAGTATTTTCTTGAAATCATCGATCTTCGTGCTGACAGCTTCAACCACCTCGATGATATCAGAATTTGTCTTTTTCTGTATTGTCAGCGTTATGGACTGGTGTCCCTCGGTCTTGTTGACGATCTTGGTTTCTTCGAACGAATCCTTAACAGTGGCAACATCTCCAACACGAACCCAGTTACCCATGTCGTTTGCCCGTATCAACACATTGCGTATCTCCCCGGGACTGTTCACTTCGCCAATGGTACGTATGAGTATTTCTTCTTCGGTGCTTTTTACCGATCCTCCCGGGAAATCAATGTTCTTCCTGGAAAGGGCCAGGATCACCTCGTTTATGGCAACGTGATAGGCGTCCAGCAGTGCCGGTTTCACTTCCACGATCATTTCCCTGTCCCGGTACCCCTGTTTTTCTATCCTGGCAACACCCTCGGTGGTAATAAGGCGGTCTTCGAGTATGGAAGCGTACTTCCTGATCCTGAATTCATCTTCATCATTTTTAATTCCATTATTATTTATGATGGCAATATCAATAACAGGCTGCTGGTCGGTGTTCAATTCGGTAACTTCGGGATCTTCTACGTCCCCGGGGAAGTCCTTGACCCTTTCGATAGCGTTCTTGATGTCGTTAACGTTCTTGTCCTTGTTGTCAAGGTCAGGATCAAGCTTGACAACTACTACCGACCTGGATTCAAGCGAGTTGGATGATATCTCTTCGATCCCGTCCACTTCTCGAAGCTGTTCTTCTATCTCAATGGTGACATGTTTTTCAACGTCCCTTGCGGTTGCACCGGGATAAATGGTGTTAACTATCACAAAATCAAAATCAATTTTCGGGAAAGCTTCCCTGTTCTCTGTCTGCAGGTAGGTTATGCCGGCTATGAGAACGCCCAGGGCAAGCATGTTCACTAAAAGTGAATTACCGGAAAAGAATGCGATAAGCTTCTTCATAAAAGTATTCCTTGCGGTTAATTACAGCTGGCATTTTAGACGTAACAGCACATATATTTTTCAAAAAGTCAACATAAATATGAACGGTTTATCCAGCCATTGGCGTCACGTGATATAATTTGTGCTGGTCATATGGCTATGATGGTGTATAATTCTCAATTGACGGGGAATTCTTTATTGCCGGGTGCATAAATAATGGAACTGGAAAAAATCGTATCATACAGGCTCAGGATCATCGTTATAGATGATGATCCGGTAGTGCGTACTATAATACAACGGATGCTTTCGAACGATTACGAGATTGAACAGGCCGCTTCTTACGCGGAATTCAGGCAGAAAATATTGACATTTCAGCCGGACGTGGCACTTGTTGATCTGCTCCTGCCGGATGGTGATGGAATAGAGATCTGCAGGGAATTGCGCCGTGAAAAAGGAAGGGAGAACCTCTTTATTTATATACTTACCGCAAACAGGAGCGAGTCTTCCATAGAGAGTGCCTACCTGGCCGGTGCAAATGATTACCTTATAAAACCATTCAATAAACTTGAACTCACCTCCAAGATCGCCCAGTGCAGCAAAATGATGATATCTCATTACGAGCTGATGCGTTCATTGAAAGAACAGTCAAAGCTGAAAAAACGCCTGTATAACCTTAACAGGCTTGTGAGGAACAGCATAAAGGTAAGCAGCGCCGAAAACCTTTTCTCACGTATTGAGCAGATACTGAACGTAATACCTTCAAGGTATTTCGAAGTTGTTGCCGCGAACCAGGATGGAACTTTCAAGTCCATTCTTGCCCGGTCCGGTGAAGAACCGGAAGAAAGAATATCCTTTGATAAGATCTTAGACAGGCTGGGGAAAAAAATATCACGCACAGACCCATCATATCTCCAGATACAATCAGCCGGTGAGAATTCCCTGCAGTGTGCCCTGGTTCCCTATCATGTTACCGGGAAAACCGCGGGATATATATTGCTGGAGAGAATGAAGCCTTTCAATAATGACGAGAAGAACATACTTTCACTTTTTGGTGATTTTTTCGGCATAATACATGAACGCGTAAATTTTCTTGCACAGCTGGAAGAACAGAATTCCCGGTACCGGGATGAGATCTCCAAGGTTCGGACAGTGCAGGTTTCCCTGTTGCCCAGGTTCAGGGAACTGCCCGGCTTTGATATTGCATCAACCTTTCTTCCTGCCGAAGATCTTTCAGGTGATTTTTTCGATGGTTTTCCCATAACCGACCATCTCTACCAGGTGGTATTGTGCGATATTTCCGGTCACGGGGTTGCTTCTTCGTACGTTGGGAACGCTTTTCGGACACTTGTGCGCACGTATTCAACCATTGACCTGGCCCCTGCCATGGTATTACACGAGGTCAACGCCAGGATGGTTGCCGACGCGAAGGGGCTGTATTATTTTGGTACGGTCATTCTTTTACGAATAGATGTAGCCACCGGGGAGCTTCGTTTCGCATCTGGCGGTCACCCGCCTGCACTGTTGTACGAGAAGTCTACGGGAGAAATAAGGGAGCTTGGTAATACCGGTCCGCTGGTAGGTATATTTGACAGCGTTTCATACCGGGATATCAGTTTTTCCATGAAAAGCGGTGATTGCCTTTTTCTCTATACCGACGGGTTGATCGAGGCAATGCCTGAGAATTCACGTGAAATGTATGGCCCGGAGAGACTGGAAGAGAACTTCAAAAAAAATGTCGATCAGTCTTCAATTGACCTGGTACATTCCATGGTGGGATCTTTCTACGAGTATACCAACTACTCATGGCAGGAAGATGACCTCACCATCATATGTATCAAGAAAACATGATCTACCTTTCCCTGAATGCCTGCAGCCTGAAATTGTTGATCACCCCTTCGGCGTAATCCATAATAGTAACTATTGCACCGTACCCGGAGCAGCCACGAAAGGTGTCCATGACCTTCTTTTTGCGGGATCCCTCTATGTGCAGCCCGTCAAATCTCAGGGGTGCTTCCCACGAGGGGGTTCTGTGTTCAAGAAGCAGTGCGCAGAAGATAACAACCTCGTTCAGCATGAAGGCCGCTTCCCTGAGATACCGGTTCTTGTCGTTCTCTACGTCCAGCTCACGTACTCCCGGCCTTTTCAGGATGGCGACGTGGTCTTCGATACGGGGGGCGTGCCTGCGGCCCCGGGTGCCGCCGTACTGTTCAAGTTTCTGTTCCAGCCTGAAAAGGATGTCCCTGTGTTCACGTTCTTCAAGGATCACCCAGAGAATGGGAACATGGTTCTCAACAAGCAGGGTCAGTGCACCGTACATGTGCCTGATCTCAAAACCCGCGCGGGGATGGAATTCAATGTCGGGGTATACCCGGATCTTTTCCGCGTGTTCCTCGATGATACTGTCCACCTTCCGGGAGAAGCTGTTTGAGTCCTTTTTCTTGTCGTATCTTTCCTTGATCGTCTCGAAATTCGAGATCTCCGCCAAAATGAAGCCTTCCAGGTCCATCTTGTTGCGAAGAGCTGTCTGCAGCCTGTCCTCAAAGGCATGACGGTCGAACCAGCGCGGGCTGAATTTTTCCGCGTATTCATCGTACTGCGCACGCAGTTTCTCAATAAGCCTTTCTATTTCTTTTTCGCTTACCCTGCTCACTTTTCATTTCTCACAATTCAGTCATCCGTGTTCATCTGCGGTTAAAAAATAATTTGCAAGTACGTATTATGCAAGTAAAATAAAGTTGCATTGTCAATAATGGTACATCATAGAGGATGTAATAACGTGACAGGAGCTGATTTTTATGGGAATAACATACAGGGATTCCGGGGTTGACATAGACGGCGGCAACAGGTTCGTTAAGCGGATCAGTGATATGGTAAAGTCTACATTCAATGACCGGGTCATCACTGATATAGGGGGATTTGGTGCCCTTTTTTCAGCAGGGTTCCCGGAGCTAAAGGACCCGGTACTTGTTTCGGGTACAGACGGGGTGGGTACCAAGCTGAAAGTTGCCCAGATGATGAAGAAGCACCACACCATCGGTATAGACGCGGTTGCCATGTGCGTGAACGATATCGTGGTATCCGGGGCGCGGCCGCTGTTCTTCCTGGATTATATCGCGTGCGGGAAACTGAACGAAGATGTGATGGTGGACGTGGTAGGCGGCCTGGCCGAGGGCTGCAGGCAGGCCGGGTGTTCACTTATTGGCGGAGAGACTGCAGAACACCCGGACGTGATGAACCCGGAGGATTATGATATCGCGGGGTTTTCCGTTGGGGTGGTGGACAGGGCGTCCATTATTAACGGCAGCGGCATCAAGCCGGGTAACGTGATAGTTGGTCTGCCCTCAACGGGGATACACTCAAACGGATTCTCGCTGGTGCGCAAATTATTTTTTGGCATGAAGAAGTACACGGTTGACACGAAAATTGAAGAGCTTGGCGGGCCGCTGGGTCCCGTCCTTCTTGAACCTACAAGGATCTATGTGAACGCGGTGCTTTCATGTATTGAGAACAAGATCAGTCCGCTGGGCATGGTGCATGTGACCGGCGGCGGTTTTTATGAAAATATACCCAGGGTGCTGCCCCGGAACTGCGCGGCAACAATAAACCGTTCCTCGTTTACCGTGCCCCCGGTATTCAGGGTGATACAGAAAGACGGGAAAGTGGATGACCGCGAGATGTTTACCACCTTCAACATGGGTATAGGACTGATGCTGGTATTCCCGGCAGAATCTGCGGAGAATGCTGTCAGCGTGCTTAAAGATGGTGGACATGAACCCGTGGTAATTGGTGAGGTTACTCCTCGAAAAGAGGATGAAGTTATAATAAAGTAGTGACGGGGAGGAGCCATGAAACAGCTGGTATACGTATACATGGCACTCTTCCTGCTCATTGCAGTACCTCTTACGGCAGCCGATCTTTCGGGAAATTACCAGGCAAGCGGTACCAATCCCGGCGGGAAGGGTTCATATACCGGTACAGTGCAGATCACAAAAAACGGTGATTCTTACAGGATGGTGTGGGAAGTTGGTACCAGTTATGTTGGAACGGGCATCGTTACGGGTGAATATCTTTCCGTGGCCTATGCAGACACAGGGGGCAACTGGTTTGGCGTGGTGGTCTATAAAATTTTGCAGGACGGGAAACGCCTTGAGGGAAAATGGTGCGGACATGAAGGAACGGTACTCGGGAAGGAGACCCTTACCAGGAAAACGGAATGAATATGGGTAAGAAAACACATGTAGAAACGCGATGGTCACCGGTGATGCCCGGTGCTGCAGTCATGGCATTTGTACTGGCTGATACGGCCGTGGTCTAAGAGCCTTCGTTCGCGTTGAACATCTCCCTGATCTTTTCTACCCTCTTCCTGTTTACCCCAAGATCTGACTGGCCAATACGAGATGCCGACCGCACGTGGATGAGTTTGGCATTGTCATCGAAATAGAATTCAACGTCATCAACGAACCTGAACACGAGCGAGGTACATTCAGCATGGATATAGTTATCATTGTTCGTTATGACCTCCGTCCGTTTCATGTTTTTCAAAACCTCAAGCAATGTGGACTTCGCGTCCTTTATGCTGCCACTATATCGTATGGGGTCGATGTAGTGGCTCCCTTCCTCCTGCGAAGACACGCAGTTGGGTGAATCCGGACATTCTTTAAGTGTGCCGTCGGAATGGCCAGGGTTGGCAGGACGGGATCCCCAGCATCCGGCCACAAGACAGGCGCAGCCTGTTACGGTTAGAATTAACTTTATGCTCATTGTATCCCCCGGTATTACAAATTTGGTTGTTTCAGCAGTGTTGGTATCAATTATGACTATACACTACCATGGAAAAAATTGCAAAAAGGATATTTTTTTATGACCATAGATCTTTCCTGATCACACATCACTGCTCACTCTTCACTCATCCGTGTCCATCTGCGGTTATAAAATGATGGCTCATTCCGGAATGTTGGGAAAAACTATCAAAATTTATTATATGAATATAAATTATTATTAGCCCCCCCAAAGAAAAGCTTATGATATAATAAGGCTTTATCTATATGAAACCGCCC
>CAYFSO010000013.1:0-42527 GCA_964345775.1 uncultured Leptospiraceae bacterium
CGGAAAGAGTGTTCTTTAATAAGTGCAATGGCGGCATTACCATGCGTGAAATATCAAGAAACGACGTGATCATCGCCGATCCTTTCTGGGGCGATCGGCAGGAACTAAACAAGACCCGCGCTCTTCCCTACCAGTGGGAGCAATATGAAAAAGTTGGCACCCTGGACAATTTCAAGATGGTGGCCGGTCAGAAGCCGGGTGTACGAATGGGATTCTTTTACACCGACTCCGACCTGCACAAGTGGGCCGATGCCGTTGCCCGTACCATACAGCCCGGCGAAAAGGACAGGCTCTCTTCCCTGCTGCATGAGTACATCCAACTCATGAAACATGCAATGGATGAGGACGGGTACCTCTACACCTTCAACCAGTTCCATTTCCCCGGCACCCGCTGGAAGAACCTTCCCATAGAGCATGAGCTTTACTGCATGGGCCATTTCATCGAGGCGGGGGTTGAACTGTACAGAAGCACCGCACGCCGTGATCTTCTTGACCTTGTCACCCGTACCGCAGATATAATATGCCGTGATTTCTCAGGTGCAGTACCCGCTCAGACCCCCGGCCACCAGCAGGTGGAACTTGCCCTCATAAAACTTTTCCGCATCACCGGGAAGCATGAATATCTCCTTACCGCCAGTCAATTTATTGAGCAACGGGGAAGAATGTTCTCACCGGGTCTTAACCTGCTCAAGTCATTCATCTCGCATTCACGACGATCATCAAAAGCTGAAAAGCAGAAAAAAGAAGCAGGCCAGGCAGGCCCCGGCTTTGACTTTACCGAGACCATGCAGGAAGAAGAGCCTCCTTTTTTGAAGCTGCGTTCATTCCTTTCCTTTTTCTCCGGCAAGTACCAGCAGCAGCACGAACCGCTGCGAAAGCAGCTTGAACCGGCAGGCCACTCGGTTCGCTGGGCCTGTTTCATGACCGGGGCAGCCATGCTCTACCGTGAAACCGGTGACAGCTCCATCCTTGAAGCAATTACCGGGGCATGGGAGCAGTGTGTTGACACGAAGATGTACGTGACCGGCGGCATCGGCTCCCTTCCCGTCATCGAGGGTTTCGGCAAACCGTACGAGCTGCCCGACCAGTTTGCCTACTGCGAAACATGTGCCGCAATCGGGAACATCTTTTTTAACCAGCAGATGCTGCACGCCACCCGGAACGCCAGGTACGCGGACCTTTTAGAATGGCAGCTGTACAACGCAGCTTCCGTGGGCATATCCCTTGAAGGTACTTCGTACTTTTACCGCAACCCAATGCGTTCTGATGGAAACCTTCAACGTCATCCATGGTTTAATACCGCCTGCTGTCCCTCAAACATATCAAGGCTCTGGGCTGACATCGGCTCGTACATATACTCATCGGACGAGAATGATATCTGGATCAACCAGTACATCACCAGCAGCACCGGAGATATTGAGAAGGGCATCAGTATTTCCATGAACTCGGAGTTTCCGTGGGACGGGAATGTCTACATAGAAGTAACAAACAACAGCAACAGGGAAATACGCCTGCACCTGAGAGTACCTTCATGGACAAGGGACGCATCCATCAGGGTAAACGGCAAAGAGGTGTTCAGGGAGCAGCGGGACGGGTTCCCGCCATTCGGCCTCTCCTTTTTCAACAGGAGCACTTATTTCACCGTGGGTATCCCGGCCCTCAGGTCAATACAGGTGGAATGTGCGTTCAACATGCAGGTTGAGACCATGCACGCTAATGAGAACCTGGATGATAAGAAAGGGAAATCAGCTTTTTTCAGGGGACCACTGGTATACTGTTACGAATCAATAGATAACCCCGCCATTGATCCGGACAGGGTGCGCATGGATCCTGGATCCATGCGGTATCATTTTGAACCGGAACTGATGGGCGGAACCGGTACCATCGGCATGAAAAACACCGACGGCGAATGGTTCCGCCTTGTTCCGTATTATTCCTGGGGAAACCGTGGAAACGCGGTCATGCGTATCTGGCTTCCCCATTCATTATAACAACAGCTCTATGTTGCTGAGCGGGAAGGCAGCACATGAATGTATATACCCGTATTTCACGTCAGATTTTCGCAGCAGTACCCCTTCAGGCTGAAACACCTGGCCCGACACCAGCTTCACCCTGCAAAGGCTGCATTCACCCGAACGGCACAGGGACGGTACCCTCAGCCCGTTTAGTTCCAGTGTTTTTAAAATTGAATCACTGGCCTTCCCGGTGAAACTTTTCTGTCCTTCAACATTAAAAGTAAATTCTTTGTCACCGGCAACTTCCGATGGCCAGCCCGGATAGGCGGTAATGTCATACGGCATACCGTACATCTCTGTTCGAACTTGTTTTTGTGGAATGGAAAGGTTACCCAGCTGTTCACCGCAGAAATCGTACATGGCAGTGGGGCCGCACATGTAAAAGGTCTTCCCACTTATATCATCAACTTTACTCTTAATAAGATCGGCGGTTATGAGCCCTGTTTCACACGCAACGGCACCCGCTGGTGATTCGATCACCGGGTAATAGTTAATATTGTCACAGGCAGAACTAATATTCATCAGCTCATCGTGAAAGAGTATGTTGTTGTCACTGCTGTTTCCGTAAAACAGGTGAATTGTCCTGTCAAGACGACGGTCAGCAACCTGCCGCATCATGGATACAAAAGGGGTTACCCCGCTGCCGCCTGCGATGAAAACCTGTTCTTTGCTGTGAATAACGGGATTGTACACGAAATCTCCGGCGGGAGCGGATGACTCAAGTTCATCACCCGGTTTCAACCGGTCTAACAGGTATTCTGACACCATGCCGTCCTTCACCCTGCGTACAGTTATGTCATAGTAGGCAGTCTGATCTGGAGAGGACGAGATGCTGTAAGGCCTGGTGGTGATCACGTTACCTGTGTGCACCACCAGGGTAATATACTGCCCGGCCTGGAATGGCGGCAAATACCCGTCCTTTGCCGCAAACCGCAGTGTCTTCGCGTCTTCTGTTTCATCGATTATCCTTGTTACAACCAGGTCCAGTTTCGGTGGATGCAACCTGTTCACGTACCGGTCTACCTCGTCCCCCGCAACAGAATAATCGAACCCGAACTTACGGGAGATCTTTATTTCTTCAACTATATCTTCATAGCCATCAAGTTCACGTAATACTTTTTCGTCCATTACCGTCCCTCCCCTGATCGCATTTCTTTCAATATGGCCCTTGCCGATGACGTACCCGATGTCAGTGTGGGCTGGAATCCTCCTGAACCGTACCACGCTCCGCAACAGTACAGTCCATCCACCGGTGGTTTTGGAGAGATGAAAAGTGTAGAATCCTTCACATGCTGGTCAAAGCCATACGCCCCGCCACCGGGATGACCAAGGTATCTCATGTGGGTAAGCGGCGTGGCTATCTCCATTTCTTCTACGTGTCCCCTCAGGCCCGGGTATGTTTTTTCTGCTCGTTCCAGCATGATATCCGCACACCGGTACTTCTCATCAACGTAACGATGAGGGTCTACCTGCAGCCATGATTCGGCATACTTCAGTGTGACTATAACCGCCTGTGATGTGCCGACAGGTGAGAATTCGGGATCGGCGACGTCATAGCAGCTCATGATCATTGAACTGTTATCAACATCCCGTATCTTCGCCTGCTGGTAGTCACGTTCAACATCGCTGGACGCGCAGAGAAAATTCGTTTCACTGTCTATGCCAATCTCACCGGGTTCTCCGTCAAGTCCCATGTATATGGTGAAGAAGGAAGGGCCTATTGAGCTTCCCTTCATCTGTTCACGGATAATTTCAGGCGTACTACCTGGATCCATCATGTTCACGTAGGTGGATATGGCCGATGCATTGGATACCACGTATGCTGAGGTGATCTCCTCACCTGTTGCCGTCACCACTCCTTCAACACCATTTTTTCCGGTGATGATCTTTTCAACCCTGGTGTTGAACATTGCCTTACCGCCTGCCCGCTGAAAACTGTCAAGCAGTGCGCTTGAAAGGGCCTGCGAGCCACCCTTCATGTGGAAGGGCTTGAATTCCATGTAAGAGAAGAGCAATGCAGCCATGTCACTGAATGACAACAATCGGGGTGGAAGCCCCATGTAGGTCCAGTACATGGACACCGCCATCTGCAGTCTTGGATCTTTCAGGAACATGTCCATGACGGTCTGGGAATCTTTCAGGGCGTATTTATAGTACAGTGGGTACTTTTCCCGTGATATAGCGGGGTCTCCCATGTAAAAGGCACCTATTACCTCGGTAAAGAACTGGTAGACAAAATCGAAAAATTCCCTGATGCCCTCTTTTTCATCGGGGAACTGTTTCTGCAAAACCTTTATGGTTTCTTCTTTATCGGCTGGCAACGTGATGTCCATTTCACCGGGCAGCACCACCCGGTACAGGTCATTCATCTGGACAAAATCAAGCTGGTCAAGCACCCCCAGCCCGTCAAGAATGCCACGTAATGGTCCCGGCCTTTCAGTTGTACCAAGGCCGCTGAGCTGGTGCAATGCCACCTCAAACTCGAACCGTCCCCTGCAAAAGCTGGTAGCACAACCTCCGGGGATATTGTGTTTTTCAACCAGAAGGGTCTTTATGCCCTTCCTGGCAAGGTAGGTAGATGCCGAAAGACCGGCATTCCCCGCCCCAACAACGATCACATCATAATCAGGCATGCGCACCTCCGCGGATCATGAAGACCCGATGATCTTAAAGATAACAGTGTTATGTTGTAATCACCGGGTTATTTTCGTCAAGGAATAATTGTATTTTTACATCCTTTCTGAAAGTGGCACGTAATCCCTGTGGTCGGTGTACAGGGATGACACGTATGCGGGACGTATGATCTTGTCCTGTACTATCTGCTCGATCCTGTGGGCTGACCACCCTACCACCCTTGCCATTGCGAAAATGGGTGTATACAGATCCATTGGGATGCCCATCATCTTGTAGATCAGTCCAGAATAGAAATCAACATTTGGAGAAACGATTATGCCTTTTCTTTCCTTGACGATCTGTGCTGCGACCTTCGCAACCCGGTCAAAGAAGTAAAGTTCCTTCAGGTTCTTATGAACACGTGCGTAGTCTTCCGCCTTTTCCCTGAAAAGTACAGCCCTTGGATCAGAAAGGGTATACACCGCGTGTCCCATGCCATATATTTTACCGCTGCCGTCACCGGCTTTTTTGTCAAGTATTTTGACCAGGTATGACCTTATCTCGTCCTCGTCCTCCCAGTCACGCACATAATTTTTCAGTTCCTTCATCATTTTCATGACCGATTCGTTTGCACCTCCATGCAGGTGCCCGCTGAGAGATGCTATCCCCGCACATATTGCCATGTACGTGTTAGCACCGCTTGAAGAAACAGTTCGTACGGTAAATGTTGAATTATTACCGCCGCCATGCTCCGCGTGCAGCATTATTGCCAGGTCAAAAAGCATGGCTTCCTGTTTTGTGGGACGTTTACCCCTTATAAGGTAAAGGAAGTTCTCCGCTGAACCCATATCAGGATCGGGTTTCATTATATTCAGATCACTTCCTTTCCTGAAACGCAACACGTTATAATTATAGGCAACTATTAATGGCATCTTTGCGATAAGATTTAAACACTGCGTGGTTACGTGCCTGATATCTGTAGAATCGGGATTCCTGTCGCACCTGCTCAGGTGCGATACCACGGAATGCAGGGCGTACATCTGGTTATAGTTGACACCCTCCGCCATGATGATGCTTCTTTCACTCCTTGTGAAGGTTCTTCTTTCAGCAATTGCGTTATCAAATTTCTCCAGATCACTCATGGTTGGCAATTCGCCGGCCAGCAGAAGGTACGTGATCTCGTTAAATCCATATCGGTCTTCACCCTGAATACTTCTCACAAGATCTGATACATCATATCCACAATAATACAACCTTCCATCCGAAGGCTTTACAGTATAACCACCATCTGGCTTAGAGATCTTATCGTATCCCTTCACCATGCCTTTTGCGGTTATGCCTACTACTACACCTGAACCATCCGCGTTTCTAAGCCCAAGCTTTATATTCTTTTCTTTTATCAATTCCGGTGGAACGTAGTCATGAGATAATGCAAGGTCTTCGATCTTTTGTAGAATATTTTCCATAGTTACCTCGTATTATTTAATAAGCATAATTACAATATTTTCCTCAAACATGATACACTTCAAAACGTCTTCGTTCCCGTTCCATGTATGTTATGAACTTACCCGGTACGTCACTTCGAACATTTATCACCCATTCACTCACCGGGTGAACAAGGCTTATTCCTGCAGCCCAGAGAAAGAGTCCTTTGCTCCGAAGGAGGGGGCCGGATGTTGTGTATTGTGTATCACCAAGCACAGGATGTCCGATACCTGATAGATGCTTTCTTATCTGATGTGTACGACCGGTTCGAGGGTATAATTCAATATACGTAGACCAGTTGGTATGCAGAGATGGAATATTGTCAATAACAAAATATTCGGTCACCGCTTCCCTGTTGTCAATAATCGAATCTATGATACCACTCCCTTCTATTTTACCACTCACGATGGCCCTGTACATCTTTTTTACAAGACATTCTTCGAATTGCCTTGAAAGGTGCATCATGGCCATTGCCGTCTTTGCAGCCACAACAAGTCCACCCGTTGGCCTGTCAAGGCGGTGCACTACCCTTGGCACAGGTAATGCATCTTCAATAGTAGATTGACGAAGGTTCCAGGGTAACGCTCGTTCAAGTGTTTTAGACGCATTACCGTTGACCAGCATCCCCTGTGGCTTGACAACAACGGACATGCAGGGATCATCGTATAATACCCTGATCTCTCTTTTGTATACGGGTGCTGACTCTTCTGAGAGGTTCAAGCAGATCATGTCACCATAATGAACGGGTACATTGGGAGATGTAAATGATCCGTTAAGGGTTACAAGCTCTTTTTTGATCGCTTTATACGCACTCTTTCTGGAAGGAAAGATGACAAAAGTATCACAGAGATACCTGTCAAGTCTCATTTTGCCGTCAACGATCTCTACCCGGTGTCTTAACTCCTTCATGTATGACCCTGTTATCACCTGTTTTAATGTTCATATTACCAGCTTTCCCCTTCCGCAGCATTTTTTCAGTTTTTTCCCGCTTCCGCATGGACATTCATCGTTTCGTTTAACAGCTTCAAATTTCCCGCTTAACACTGACTCACGCAACCTCTCTGCCCTGCCCTTTATCTCACCTTTTACAGGTTCCATGTGCTCAAGGAGCATTGTCCATGCATCACAATATTCACTCACCCGGGTGTATGTTCCTTCAGCATCAAGCCTGAACTTTGTGCAATCAGCATGACAGAAATCAAGCCATTTACAATCACTGCACTTGGAAGGTATATCAGATTTCATCGCACTGAACTGGTTGCGCCTTTTGCTGTTCAATATTGAATGAAGAGGATCCCTTGTTATATTCCCAATATACCATTCCGGGTATACGAAAAAGTCACAGGGATAACAGTCCCCGTTATGCTCCACGACTATATACGACTTGCATTCGTTCATCCAGCAGCATGAAACCAGTGCCCCGTCCACAAGATATATGAGTATATCTTCAAAAAGACGGATGGATACATACGGGAACCCGTCCTGGTACCATAGATCAAAAATAGTACAGTAAAACTCTCCCAGCTGTGTACCCGTTACTGAAAAAGGCAGTAATTCTTTCGTTGTTTCATCAACTTCGAAACAGGGTATGAACTGAAGATAGTTGAAGTTGTTCTGCCGCATAAAGCTGTATACCCTTTCGGGCTGTTTCACGTTTATATCGTTGACCAGGGTGAGAATGTTGAAATCCACGTCGTATTCACGCATGCCGTCTATTGCACGCATCACCTTGGCCCAGGTACCTTCAGATCTCCTGTCCAGGCGATATGCATCATGAATGTCTTCAGGCCCGTCAAGACTGATGCCCACAAGAAACCGACTATCGTGGAGAAACTTGAACCATTCATCATCGAGCAGTATGCCGTTGGTCTGCAGGGAGTTCTCAACCGTTTGTCCGCCACGGGCATATTTTGCCTGCAATTCTACGGCATCCCTGAAGAAGTCAACACCCATAAGTGTTGGTTCTCCACCCTGCCAGCAGAAAGAAACATGCTGCGCTCCAGACTGCATTACTGACTTTATCATGGCATCCAGGGTATGGTGGTCCATGAACGTGGACGGCTGCTCATATACATCTGAGACCCTCTTGTAAAAACAATAGGAGCATTCCAGGTTACACCGGTATGATACCGGCTTCAAAAGCAATGACAGGTTATACATAATTATTTCTCCCGGTACGTGAAGAGATTTCTCCTCATTTCTTCACGCGAAAGAGTATGGAGGAATGGGGTTCCATGGTTCCCACTTCAAATCCGTCCCTGGTAACCTTATACTCAACACCGGTCCATACGTCAATCAATCTTGAACCGGTCGGTATCACCCGTTTCAGGTGGGGATTCATCGGGATGTTTTTTTGTATTGGTTTATCTGAAAAATTAAACACGGCAAGATAACCGCGGGAATTGTATACAAGCTCGGGTACTTCCTTTTCCATGTAATCAAGGGCCCGGGCTGCGCCCCTGTCCGCGTCACGAACGAGTTCTTCAATTTTATCGATAGTATCCCATGTTTCACCTGCAAGCGTGGCCAGCCTGTCAGAGAGCAGGTACATACCGCCAGTGACTATAACCGCGTTGACAAGGGACATGCGCTCCTCAAAAGACAGCCTTGTATCAGTATCCCTCAATAATATGCAATCCGGGTCATTGATCCAGAGCCTTCTGTGCATCTGGCATCGGTTAAGTATGCTTCTTATGGCAAAATATGTACACAGGGCATGCGGGTCACGGGTAAGATGATACCTGTATGTGGCAAACCAGTACGGGGCCACGTCGGGCCCGATGCGCATGGCATCAACGTGGTCAATCGCGGGGGAAAGTGGCGAACCACATCCAAGTATAACTACATCTTTTCCAGCCGCCTTTCTTATAAGCTGGTACCCCAGGGATAATCTTTCCGCGGACGAGATCTCCCTGTTAAAGGCTAAACCGTATATTGAAGCAGCATAGACAAAATCAAGCTTCAGGTATTTGAATCCCCATTCATGTACCATGGTCCTGATCACTTCCTGCAGGTAATCCT
This sequence comes from uncultured Leptospiraceae bacterium, assembly GCA_964345775.1. Taxonomy (GTDB): domain Bacteria; phylum Spirochaetota; class UBA4802; order UBA4802; family UB4802; genus M55B154. The sequence goes on from CAYFSO010000013.1 coordinate 9,135, forward strand.
GGAATTCCGGATTTGTTGTATCAAGGGCATAAAAATTGCCGCCTATACCCCAGTTTGGATTCCAACCGGCTTTCACGGGTTTACCCTCTTCATCAGAAAGGAACCAGTCTTTATGTTCATGGTACAGGTTTGAATTACGTCTTGCGATAAAAGGGGCAAGCCATATGCCTGGAACCATGCCGAATTCTTTTATGTGAGAAGCTGCCTTCTGCAGCCCCCCGGGAAACTTGTCATTAATCGATAACCAGTCTCCAACTGCTTTTTGATATCCATCGTCAATTACAAAATATTTCCAGTTAATTTTATGCTGCCGTATGGCATCAAGATTCTCATATACATCTTTTTCAGATACCTCCGTGAAATAATAATACCATGAGCACCACCCTCCCGGGAGCGGTAACCCAGCAGCATTTTCAGCAGATATCAGTCTAAAGTACCTTTCCTGTATACGGTTTGGATCATTATCAACAAGGAGGTATATTTCATCACATTCTATTTCTTTACCCGGGTATACCACGAGTCCGCCAAAATCCAGTTCCAACTGCAGGTTTCCACTATCACCTTCACGTACCCCGCTGTTAAACCGCGTGTATAAAAATTGTTTAAACAATCTTCCCTGGCCGGCCAGGAAATACACATTATCAACTATATCACCAATGACCGTAAACATGTCCGACGTAAACACACCTGCGCGGTCAGGCGGAAGATTCCTGTGATTATCCTGTAGTGTCACCATTGAGGGCAGGATTGACACCATTTCTTTTGAGGTGTAGTCGAAGGACCGTGTTTCACTCCATGACTGGTACCCATTGACAAAACAACGCGTTGCGTCATGTGCGCCGGTCTTGAACTTGCACGAGGTAAACCGGATCTTCTCAATAGTTATCGGGACCTGTGCAATACTCACCAGGGTACAGTTTATTCGTACGAGGCCATCATCGTTTTTCACCCTGATACGAAGATCACATGCCTCGTCGCTTGATCGCATTTGCAGCACACTGTTTCTTTTCTTCTCTACAACTGGTTCTGCATCGAATATTTTGTTCTGTTCAGAAATACTGTACTCGCAGGCCAGCGACCATGACGCCAGCTGTATGCGTGCTTCACTTGACAATATCCTGATATCATTGGTGTCATAGTTGATCTTTAAATTCATTATTGTATTAACCGGAATTTATTTGTTTATTACACAACGAAGGACATGATCATCAAAAACAGCTCCAACCAGGAACGAATCACCAAAGGGAACCGCCACTGTTGATCCAGATAATAATTTGCCCGTGTCTATGAACACTTCACGAATTGAATAATCATCCTGGCCGTTAAATGAAATCACCATCACCTGCGATGGTGATAGAAGCGAAGGATTTTTGGAATGCCTTATGAATGTAAGCAGCTTTGGATGACACGCGGCCCATATCTTTCCTTCTGTATCCACGTGAAGATTATCAACACCGCTGTTAAGATGAATATCATTCCTGAAGCTCAAGTCGCCGTTCTCCGTATCACGATCATATACACGGATGAGCTTTCCCACTGATGAGGCAACGAAGAGCAGGTGGCCATCACCACTGATGCTGATGCCATTTGCATACTTCAGGTTTTCGGCAACCTTCCTGAATTTTTTACCATCAAAAAATAATACGTAGGAGAGATCCAGCTGCAGGTAATCTTCTATCATTTTACCCGGTTTTGAAGTATTTCCGTGATCGTTTGTCACGTAAAACATGCGTTCATTAACAACTGTTATATCATTGGGTGATGTTAAAAGCCGGTCATCCAGTATAGACTCCCGGTGTATCAATCGATCTTTCTTGACTTCAAATATCTCAACGTAGTGTCCATTTCGACGGTGATTAACAACAAACAGCAGAATTGCCCCCGATTTATCCCTGAAAAGATCTATACCATGTGGATGAAAATCAAAATGAAGTTTACAGCTGAGTTTACGAAGTCGATGGTGTTTCATATCATAGCTGTAAATTGCACCCTGCTTTACCTCACCCCTGAGCATGGATGCCCTGTCATCGCTTGATATATATGCGACTCCTTTTTCATGATCCAGGTCAATGTCTTCCGGCCCGTAAACACCAGGTATCTCAATACAATTATGATCATTGCGTGATTCGATCACCTTGAATTCGCCGGCATCATAGTACGTTTTTAATCCCAGTAATAATACCAGTACTGTTACAACCAGCACAATACCGGTAATTCGAGGGTGCCTCATATTAACATCACCTTTTTACCTTTACAAAATAAGTACACCAACCAGTCCATGAATTGTAGCAATGATAAAAAGGGCTATGCCTGTTTTTTTATGGACGTTGAAGGAAACCCTGATAATTCGCAAGCCACTCAACAATTGAAACAAAAGAAGCAGAAAATTAATAATACCTGAAATTAATAATGGAGAAACTCCAAAAATGGTCATAACAACACCTCCTGTTATTCAACTTCAACCTGTTTTGTAACAGTCCCCTCGCTTCCATGAATATTACAGTTTGCCTTTGCTTCAATGGTGATCGAACCTTGAACCGGGTAGGTAACTTCTTTCACAAAGATCTCCTTTTCAGGAAGATCCTTCCATGAATATTCCCATCGTGCTACCTGTTCTCCATTTATCCTGAGGTACACCCAGTTGGTATGATGGAACAGGTTATTCCCGCTATGCCTGACCCTGACAACTATCGTAATGACCTCTCCTTTTTCTGCTGTACCAGGTGCATCAATTTCAACTGAAGTTTTATCCGCCATTACCGGCAGGACAGTTAACAGGACAAAACATGCCAGGAACCATGAAACCATTATTTTTTTCATAATATGGTGCTCCATGCAAAGATATGTTTTAAAACTGATACGGTAACTACTCACCTCTCATCAAAACAACAATTTATGAATAATAGAATGTATCAGGTGGCAAGTCAAGAACTAAAGATGGTGATAAAGGCGGGATATATTTACAGTGCGGCTGTCATCTTGATCCACATCTCCCGAAGATTATTTCGCCATGTTTCTTCTTCCATGGCACGTCCCCTCCAGTAAGCCCCATCAACTACACGCTTTTCCAGTATTTTCCATCCTTCCTCGAAATTGAATTCCTTCCAGAGGGTACCCGCTTTAAAAATATATTCCGGTTCTCCAGACTTGAATAATACCTTCATGGCAGCGTTGTAATCAAATTCTCGCCAGTGTGCTCCTGCATAAAATATAAACTCCGGACTTTCGGTTGACATGAGTGCCGGGAATCCCTTTTTGAAATCAAACCATCTCCATTCCTGGCCCGCAAGGAATAGATATTTTGGGGATTTCAGCGATACAAGTGCATCGAGACCCATCTCGTAATTATATATTTTCCAGTATCGTCCCGCCCTGAAAATAAATTCAGCATTACCGCACTGTATCAATCCCTGTAATCCCCTGTTGTAATCGAACTCGGGCCAGCTCATACCGGCATCGTAAATGGATTCGGCATCGCACTGCTTTACAAGTTCATCCAGTCCCGCTCCGTAATCAAACCATTCCCAGTCACGGCCTGCATATAGAATATACCGGGGGATTTCCAGCGTGCACAGCTCCCGCGAGGCTGTTACCGGGTCATCAAGTTCGCCATCAGCGCCCGCTTTCCACAGGTCAGCAGCCCTTTCTTCCACGTTAGTGAATTGTACATTTTTACCAGTTTTATTATCTCTATCCATTATTGATATCCTCTGCCGGTTTCAGCTGTCCGTATAGTAACCATCCTGCCGAAAGGCGGCACAAAGGGTTCGGGACGATGCCCGGATATGACCCAGAGAGTGTGCGGATACCGGGTTAACCTGTCCAGATCATACACGTAACCGTCGGTGATAACAAGCAGCATTTCCCTGTGCCCCTTCATGTAATCATTGAAAAGTGGCTCAAAAAAAGTTGTCCCACTGTTACCACTTCTGAGGTATTTCCAATCACCTGGCTTGTAATAATAGGGGCTGTCAACGTTCCCGGACTTTACAAAGACGTCCCCGCTCTTCTCGGGAACAAAGAGATCTTCGTCAATACATAATAGATTGATCCTGTACTTGCCGGTTAATTCTTCGATGACCCCGAATGCTTCTTCAATTTCTTCCGGTTTCATTACCATTGATGCAGACACATCAACGGCAACCGTCAACACCTGCTTTTCTTCAAAAACCCTTCCGGGTGCGTAAATACCGCTTGCAAAGTAACGCCGGTTGAACCTGCCATGTGAATAATACCATTCTGATGATTGTGAGGCCATGTCCACAATACTCTTGATACGCCTTTTCCAGTCATCAATATCTACGGGTTCCGCTTTCCTGATAATGCCCTGTATATCCTGAAATGCCCTTTCTTCTAAACAGGAATGATCCTTCTCGGCAAAACGGATCACCTGTGTACGCCTGGCCTGCACCTGGTGCTGCATTCTGCCTTTCTGGAAAAGGTGCATCCCGGTGGGAAGGCTGTTCTCATCATCGTCGTGAAAGGTAATACCGCTGAAATCGGGAGCGTCATCAGTTCGATTGGCAGCATCCTCCTTTTTTCCCTTCTCGGCAGAAGATCCAGGTTCAAAATTTTCACTATCCATTGTCGCATTCATGGCGGACGGTGCATCTGAGCGCCTGTCCATCTTACCGCTGATATGCAGTGTGTCCTTTTCACCGCTTTCCCGGAGCCACATATACACGTCCTCCCATGATGGATCCTGGTTCCCGGTTTCATTAAAGAACCGGGTGGGTATCCCTGGAAGTCCTTCGGGCAGCAGAAGCCTGGGAACGTCCCACTGGTACTGTCCTTTCCTTGAAAAGAAGGTTCTCTCGTTACTGCGTATGAAATTGTTTACCACCATGTCCTGGGCTGTATTTTGTAAAACGGCATCTTCATCTCCCCGGGAACGATGATCGTGGTTCATCATCACGTGCATCATCTCGTGAACCATCAGGCCAATGATCTCTTCATCATCCAGTTCTTCAATGAATTCGGGGTTATAGAATAGTGTGAGCCGTGACTGTACTATGGTGAGTGCCAGTGTTGGGATGGATGATTCAGCAGAGAGATGAACCGACTGGTAGAAATAGGATGTAAAGCGGCTTCTTTTCCAGATCTGCTCAAGGATGTCTTCCATTCTCCGTTTATGGGTGTTAACGGACATATGCTGTATCAAACCTCCAGGAGCCGGCCGAAACGCTCCTTGAGAAGTTCCCTGGTGCTGTCGTTTTCTATCAACCGCAACGCATCCGGAACACTGGTAAACAAACCACAATCCCTGATCATGAGATAGAAGAATGACATGCGTGCATCAGCCCGGGCATGACCAATAAAGGTGAGTACGCTTTTCAATTCAACCAGGTCGTGCCGGTCAAGCTGTCCCTGACGCATAATGTTTTTCTCCCGGAGATATTCCAGTGCCCCTGAAAGTGCCCAGAGCAGGTCCTCCGCGGGGATATCCCCGTCCTGCAGTTTCCGAAGCTTTTCTTCATCACCGGAAAGGACATCATGGGTACCTATTGATCGCGGTGACGTGAACTGGGCGGTAAAATCGGTTCCAGCGATCTCGCCCACAAGGGAGATAATAACCTTTTCAAGGACGTGCCGTTCATCTGCCCCCAGATACGCGACGAATTCTTCCACCGTGGTAAGCTGGTAAGATCGATTCAGGGTCTCCGATACCTGGTGCCATCCCCTCGGGTTGGGGTTGATATTTCTCTCGTCCCACAGCTTTTCGGGGAAAAGGGTAATATAGCGGGTCACTGCCGGATGAATACCCGTTCTATGCGCCCATTCAAGCCACTCGTCAGTTGAAGGCTTCAGGTGGAAAATTGCCAGTCGCCCATCCAGGGCCGAATCATCGAAATCGGTTATAGTGGTATTATCCAGTTCACCAAGGTTACCGGCAAGAACGATTGACGTCTTTTCAGGCAGGGAATGCTCACCGCACATGTGCTCCGTGATTATCTGGAAGAGAGTCTGTATGACGGTAGGGTGCGCCCGGTTTGCTTCATCAAGGAACCAGAGTATTCCATCGTAATCTCCAGGTACTTCCTCGGGAGGTATGAACTTTGGCCTGTAATACACCATCTTCTTTTCATTGCTGTCCGGTACCGGGTAACCACCAAGGTCAACGTTCTCCTTGAAGGCAAGCCGTGTATCAATAAAATAGTAATTCATCCTTAGGGCAACCTGCTTTACTATGGCAGATTTTCCTACACCCGGATGTCCAACTATTTTCAGGGCATAATTTATGGTTGATTCAGCCTCAAGGTACTGCTGGAGGATGGTTTCAAAATCTCTGACACTTACTTCGACCGGCTTTTTCATGGTTATTCATATCCTGTACGTATGTTACTACTATTATACCCTCAGTACATCAACATTCAAATTTTTAAAATACTAAAATGCCTCACCAATGGTCACGTACACACCGAAGAAATCCCTGCTGAACCCAAAATCAAGCCTTGCGTTGAGGTCTTGTTCTTTTTTCAGCTTCATCCGAATACCACTTCCGTACGCATATACCATGTTATCGCGATCAAATTCATCAACTGACCGGGCCACCTGCCCGGCACTGCAGAAGCCAACAACTGATATACGCCATATAACAGGAATCCTGTACTCGGCCTGTCCAACGAACATGTTCCTGTCCCGGTACCGTCCTTCGAAAAGCCCGCGCATTAAGTTTGGTCCACCCATCCATGAAAGCATGTAAAAAGGGGCTTCACCACCGATATAACTCATGTATCCCTGCAGGGCCAGCACATGAGAAAGGAAAAAGGGCTCGTAAAGCCGGAGATCAAGGGATACGCTTGCAAACTCGTAATCGCTTCCGATATACTGGTTGTGATCGATCACTTTCAGATGGGCATACTCCCCATCCATGGGATAAATGGTATCATCACGTGTATCGTAATTAATTGAAATACCGAGGCCGGAAACAAGGCCCCCATCATCTCCTTTGATGTCCGCCGAATCAAGCATTCCATTATTATCCGTGTGTACCATATCGCGATAATCCAGGTTATAAATGAAGCCCACATACAGCCGCTTCCACAGGGCACGTTCTACCCTGTTCTTCAATGAGAATATTTTCGCGGTATATGATTCCCAGTTATGCTCCTCCGTATCAGGACCAATACCGTAAAACCGGTCAGGATAATTCATGTATTCTAGGTCTGTCTTGATATGGTACTTGTCACGCGCCAGGTAAAATTCCGGGAACACCTGGAAGATAAACTGTTGACGCTGTGTATATGTTGCGGTTACGGCCAGCGTAGACGGCCGAAGTTTTATTGGAGGAATGGACATAACAGTATGCTGAAAAGTATACAGGTATACGGCCCCTCCCGCAATCTGTGTTTCAGGCTTGTAATAGACATGAGGTATGAAGAGCCAGCTGTCACGCCGCAGTACAACCAGGTCCTGCCTTGGCTCTTCCATTACCACTTCTTCTGCCATGAGATGATACGAGCCAATACACTGCAGCAGTAGCATGAATGTCAGTATGTATTTTTTCATTATAGTAACGTTTTATTTTTTTCCCAGAAACCCTGCAATTTCTTTCCTGTAATAATAGAAGAGTCCCGTTGCAGTAAGCCCAATCCCAAGAAGTGACGGTATAAACGCCGTAATCAATGTGATTATAAAGAAAATTGCATATACCAGTATTATTATGATAACACTCCATGGATAAAACCAGGCCTTGAATGGCCTGGGAGCATCCGGGTATTTCTTTCGTAATATAAAAATTGATGCGAATGTCATAATATTAAAGACAGTGCCTGTCAAAGTGAAAAAGTCTATTACCGCCTCGTATGAATGGACTTTTACCGATGCAAACAGTAACAACACGGTTGCCCACATTCCCTGCAGCATCAGGGCCCTGTTGGGTGTTTTGTATACAGGATGCAGTTTTGCGCATGCCCTGAAAAAAAGCCCGTCCCGGGCCATTGCCTGCCATGTACGTGCCTTCACCAGTATCTGCGTACTGACGTTCCCGAAGGTATTCAGCATCACCGCCAGTGATATCAAGATGCCCCCAAAACCCCCAACCGCCATCTTCACCGCGTCTACGGCGATCTGATCAGCCTTCATGAATTGAGCTACAGGCAACTGGTACAGGTACGCGGCGTTAGCCCCGGCATAGAGGAGCAGAACGCCGAGTATGCCTATTATGAGCGACAATGGAAGGTTCTTGCGGGGATTCTTCACCTCTTCGGCCACGTAGGTGGCACCTTCCCATCCGCTGTACGCGAAAAAAGCGTACCTGAGGGCTGCACCAACGGCAAGGACTGTGCCCCAGTTAAGTTCATCCGGCCATACGGGATCAGTAAAGTTACTCCAGCTGCCACCAACACCTGTAAAACAAACAGCTATCACAAGCCCAAGCGCAATTACCTTTGCACTGCTCACTATTACCTGTACTATACCACTTAAATGAACGCCTCTCATATTTATTGCGGTATGTATCCAGATAACAAGCATGGACAATATAATAATGGCTGCCCTGGTTGCCATCACATTAAGCTGGTTACCAGTTGACAGCATGTACAGTTGAATTGAATACTCGGCAAATACAAGTGATACAGCGGCTATGGCCCCCGTTTCGGACACAAAGAACATGGCCCATCCGCGAAGAAATGTCCACAGGGGGCCATATGCCTCCCTGAGGAACACGTAGGGCCCTCCTGAACGGGGCATCATGGCAACCAGCTCGGCATAGCATACGGCCCCGAAGAGTGTAATGACCGCGCCGATGAACCATACCGTCCCAAACAATGCGGTTGACATGACGAGTGCCATAATGGGTGCCGGTGTTCTGAAAATACCGGAACCGATTATACGGCTTATGACAATGGATACCGCTTCAAGCAGGCCAAGGTCTCTTTTCAGGTCTGTTTCCTCTGAGAAAACACTTTCCCTGCCGGAAGATTTGAGATTGTGTTCAGTCATATGCACGATCACCGGTCAGTTTTTATATTTTATCGTCTCGGGGGCAACGGTCCAAGGTACTGGTAGAGATAACATTTTATCTTTCCGTTATACAGCTTGCGGTTCCTGTCGGCTTTTTTACCGAAATACTTTTGAAAATCTTCATGTGCAGTCAATATGAAGAAAGACCAGGTATCAAGCTTCAAAAAAACATCCCCCATGGTCCTGTAAAGGGATTCCACCTCCCTTCGCTCTCCAAGACGTTCACCGTATGGAGGGTTGGTCACGATACAACCGTATTTCTTCCGGGAGCCGAATTCTTCAACAGGCTTTTTCTGGAACGTTATATATTCTGCTACCCCTGCGTGTAAAGCATTTTCACGGGCCTTCTTGAAAACCCCCCAGTTGGGGTCTGAGGCGAACACTGTAAACTCTTCCATGTTTATGGATTCCATCGCTTCGCCCCTGATAAATTCCCATATCTTCTTATCCACGTGTGGCCAGTTCTCTGCCGCAAATTCCCGGTTTATCCCCGGTGGCTGATTCCTTCCTATCATTGCCGCCTCTATGGCAATGGTTCCCGAACCTGCCAGTGGATCTGCAAATATTCTTGAGGGGTTCCATCGACTCATCAGCACCAGCGCGGCGGCAAGTGTTTCCCGTAACGGCGCTTCACCCGCGTCGCGGCGGTACCCGCGTTTGTGCAGACCTGCTCCGCTTGTATCAATGGACAGTGTTGCCACGTCTTTCAGCAATGCCACCTCGATCCTGTACACCGGCCCCGATTCTTCGAACCAGTCCTTCTTGTACTTCCGTTTCATGCTTTCCACCACTGCCTTCTTGACAATGGCCTGGCAGTCGGGAACACTGTGCAGGGTTGACTTTACCGACTTGCCGGTCACGTGCATCACCCCGTCAACGGGAAAGAACTCCTCCCATGGCACTGCCTTTGTCCCCTGGAAAAGCTCCTCGAAGTCTTTTGCGGGGAATTGTGCCATCTGTATCAACACCCTGTCAGCGGTACGAAGCCATATATTGCACCTGGCAACATCTTCATCATCACCTGGAAAAGTTATCTTTCCGTTCTCAATCTGCAGGTTTTCGTATCCAAGTTTTTTTAACTCACCTGCAAGAACGGATTCTATTCCGAATGAACATGTAGCAGTGATCGTGTATATCATTGGCGGGTATATATCTCTCTATTTACTTGACCGGTTTGAACTGGCCATGGTTATCCTTTTGGTATATTCCTTCAACAACAAACCTGTTTTTCTGCAATAAGTTGTACAGGTCTTCTGCCTCCTCCTGGTGTGTAAGGCCGAAAACCACCCCGCAGTGATCGGTGATATCATCGGGAACCGGCATGGTGACGTATCCCGTCCTGCCCTCCTTATCCAGTGACTGCAGCCACTGGTCTGCCCGAAGACCTTCATTTACCGATGAGAAGGTGAGAAGATAGCGTATTTTTTTTACCGGCAATATCTTATAGAACATGGCAATGGCATGAAGTTTTACCCCGGTGGCTATGAATTTCACCCGTTCCCGGAGGGTTTCTCCGTGAAATCCTTCACCCCGCTGGATCTCAACCCTGTAGCCGTTCCCATCCTTCTGCATGTCAAGTACAGTGTTGCCCGTTTCGTATGTCCAGCGCGCGATATCATTTTTGAACTCCCCGTCATCGGCGTAGACGGTTAACCTGTCACCCGTCACCAGCGAGTTCATCTTCCTGGAAACCATTGCTACCGGTATTGGACAAAAGAACCCCCGGGTATCAACTTCATGCGTATCTGCCATGTAAAAATCCCCCTTACATTGTCTTTAAAGTATTTTAGTGCCCCTGCATGGTCAAGAATAATATGTGGGCTGATACTACTTTCGTTGACAAAATATTCATGCAAATTAAAGTAGCAAAAAAAGCATGGAGAGGAAGATGGAGCAGGTAGAAAAAGACCAGTTGAAAAAGATCCCCAATCGCACGGATCACACGTGTTTCGGCTGCGGCCCCGGCAACCAGCATGGATTGCAGATGCAGTTCTACACCGATGATAAAAAAGTGTATTCATGGGTCGACATTGAACATCATTTTCATGGATGGGTAAACCTTACCCATGGCGGGATCCTCTGTACCCTGTTCGACGAGATCATGAGCTGGACCACCATTTACCTGGTAAGGAAGTTCATCCTCACGAAAAACATATCAGTTGATTTTCTAAAACCCGTTTTTGTACAGAACCGAATAAGGGTTGAAGGTGAGATCATCGAACAGAAAAACGAAAAAGAGGCAATCGTTGAAGGACGGCTGTACAACGAGGATGATGAACTCTGCGCCAGGTCACGGGGGACATTCGCGCTGGTATCCCTTGAAAAGCTGAAGTCCCTTGGCAATTTCCCACAGGAGGAAATAGAAGTATTAGAGGACATGATGGCCATGAATGGCTGTTAAATTACATCTCGTGAAATTTCATGTAAGTATAGTAACGGAACTTGATCATGAAGTAGCGGTTTGCAAGTAGTTTTGCCCCCATGAAATCATAGGGTGAATAATCTATTGGGTTGGCCAGTATGGCGATGAGCCTGGTTGACTGGTCAACATTCATGGTATCAACGGTTTTACCGTAATAATGCTCAGCCGCACGTGACAGGCCAAACACCCCCTTACCCCATTCAGCATAGTTGAGATACAGTTCCAGTATTCGTTCCTTGCTGAGCATGGCATCCATCTGCAGCGCGATGAGAACCTCCATATACTTGCGCACCAGTAATTTCTTTGGAAGCAGGAAAAGTGTTCGTGATATCTGCTGGGTAATGGTGCTGCCCCCGAACATGCGGTATCCAACTTTCAGGTTGATAATATATGCCCGCTTAATGGCCTCGATGTCTATTCCGGGATGCTCATAAAACTTGTAATCCTCGGTGGAGATCACCATCTTCACGAAATCATCGGGTATCTCTTTCAGGGGAACGAAATCAACGGGTTTTACGTCATGATCACATACATATTCCCGGTACAGCATGAGGCTGCCTGTGGGGGGATCATAAAAATTCAGGTACAGCATTATGAAACCCATCACCACGAAAAACACCAGGTGCAGCAAGAAGGTTACCTTGATAACGGTAAACGCTGTTTTCCTGGTAACTGCCTTAATTTTTTCCAGTGTTTCCAGTCTCATCTTCCAGTTGTTGTGCCATTAATATATTTTCTTCTTTATTGTCAGTAAAATACCAGATGTCATTCTTGTGACCGGAACCGTCATAACCACCAATGATCCAGATATCGTTGCCGAAAATAACACACGAGTGGGAAACCCTCTCACCGAAATCCCCGAATTCTTCGAACTGGTCCCAGTGTATCCCGTCTTTTGAGCGGTATATTGCACCGCTTTTGCGGAACCCGCCGATAACCCATATCTCGTCACCAAAGGATACGCAGGAATGCCCACCCCCTGCGAAAAAGGAGGTGTTATCAACTGCCATTTCCCATTTTTTACCGTCAGCCGAGAACCAGACATCGCTGAGGCTGTGAAAGTTGTTTTCATCGTCAACGTAAATTCCGCCGATCACCCATATCCTGTTATTTTGTACAACCGTTGCATGGCCACCTCGTGACCCGAATGCGGCTTCATTGGTTATCCTGTACCAGTCCTTCCCGTTCCTCGTGGTCCATATATCCGCACTGGTAGCTATACCACCGATCACCCATATCCTGTCTTTAAAAACAATACTTGAATGTCCGCCGCGTGATGGGAATGGAGCATTACCGGTTACACGGGTCCAGTTCTTACCGTCAGTTGTCACCCATACATCGTTAAGATCATCAATATTCCTGTTTCGGTCAAAGCACAGTCCTCCGATGACCCAGAGGCGATCATTATAAACTACTGTTGAGTGGCCGGCACGGGGCTTGAAAGGAGCATGTTGAACAACCCTTACCCAGTGAATACCATCACTTGAACTCCATACATCATTATGTGCGGACTTACCATTCCAGCCGCCGATAACCCATAACCGTCCATTATAGTTCACGCATGTGTGTCCTGATCTTGCATTAAAATTCGCATTCTCGGTCACCATGTGCCAGTCATGTGATCGTATGGCGGGATGAGAAACGATGTCATTTCGCAGGAAAAAACCACCGGTTAAAAAGGCAGCCAGCATTATACCAGTAATAAAGTATATTTTATGTTTGATAACGTATCTTTTCATCATCTTGTATTTCTTTATAGTGTATTCAGCGTTTTAAATGTTATGCTATCTGGTAATCTCGTAGATATTCGAGGGTAATCACGCAGTATCTTTATCCATCTCCTGTATTATACCTCCATCCGGGGAAACATCAGGAATATGTGGGATTTTTAAAACAATTTAATTAAATATTTTAAAACATTTGTTAAATGTCAACTTAAAAATACTGGTTCGACAGTTACCCTGTTATATTTTACGTGGCTATCTTTTTTCTTATCTCTATATTGTATTTCTTCAATTTATTATGCATGGTCTTTCGTGATACTTTCAATGCCCTTGCGGTATTTGATATGTTGTAGTTGAAATGCTGCAATACCTTCTCAACATATTCCCTTTCCATTTCATCAAGGCTCATAATATCATCATCACCATACAAATCCACAGATGGCATTTTGGATTCTGATATACTGGATGCCCCTCCAGCTTCTTCAAATTCAAGTACACTTTTGACCGAATCTACACCTATAACCCTTTCGGTTGACAACAGCACCAGTCGCTTAATAACATTCTCAAGTTGCCGGACATTTCCGGGCCATGAATAATCTGAAAGAAAAAGCCTCGACTTAAGGTCAAGTGATATCTCACGGCCGAACTCGGTACTGAATTTATCAAGAAAATAATCAATAAAAAGCGGTATATCCTCTTTCCTCTCTTTCAGCGGAGGAAGGTATACTGGTACCACATTGAGCCGGTAATAAAGGTCTTCCCTGAACTTCCCATCTTTTACCATTTCCCTGAGGTCCCTGTTACTTGCTGCCACGATCCGTGTATCAACCTTTATCACCTGGTTGCCGCCAAGGCGTTCGAACTCCTTCTCCTGCAAAACCCTCAAGAGTTTTGCCTGCATGTCGATTGAAAGGTTGCTGATCTCGTCCAGGAAAAGGGTACCCTTGCTTGCAACTTCGAATTTGCCGATTTTTTTCGCTATAGCACCGGTAAAAGCCCCTTTTTCATGACCAAACAGTTCACTGCCAATTAGATCCTGCGGGATGGTGCTGCAGTCTATTGACTTGAAGGGGTACTGTTTGCGGTTACTGTTATAATGAATTGCCTTGGCGATGATCTCCTTGCCGGTGCCACTTCCCCCGATGATAAGTATGGTACTGTCGGTATCTATTACACGCTCGAGGGTGGCGAAAATCCGTTGCATCTTGTATGATTTGCCAATTATATTCCTGAACCTGAAACTGAGACCCACCTTCTCGCGAAGTTCATTTACTTCCTGTTCGAGGTCCAGTTTTTCTACTATGTTTTTTAATATGACCAGGAGCTTGTCATTATCGAAAGGTTTTACAAGGTAATCATAAGCACCCAGCTTCATTGATGTAATAGCAGTTTCAATATCATTGGAAGCGGTAATGATAACCACAACAACATCGATCTTGTTTTCGTAAATGCGCCGCAGCACTTCAATACCATTCATTCCCGGAAGCTGCAGGTCCAGAATGAGAATGTCACAGGGTTTCTGCTTGAGCCTGTCCAGTATGGTGTCACCACGTTCGATGGTGTCCACGTTAAAAGATTCTTTGAGCAGGTCTTCAAGAAAGTCCCTTACGCCTTCCTCGTCATCTGCGATAAGGATGTTATACATTTTTTCCAATGGGTTTCCTTATTACAAGATACGTATATTCCCTGGTATTACAAATAATTGTATTTTAAAACCTGATGGTAAACACGGATTCAGCAGGATACACATTGGCCAGAAAATCCCATCCGTGAGAATACGCAATACAGTACACTTCGTACAGCTCTGTTCCATCTTTGAAATATTGTGTGGATGAGAATGGCAGATAGAATATCTTATCCATGATAGAGCTGAATTCAATATTTTTAAAGGAAAAAACAAGTTCCCCGTCGTCACCTGTTTGAAAAGTAATATCAAGTACAACACCCGTGTTGTTATCCCAGTCGAACCCTTCAAGAAAACACCGAAGCAGGCGTTGAAAACCATTCCTGTCACAGGAAATGATGAAAGGATGGGAACCGGCATGATAAGTAATACGGTTACCGGTATTCCCGGGAAGATCATCAACGATCATTTCCAGAATTTCAACAGCGTCCACATCCTCTTTTGCCCCGATCCCGGCTGAAAACAGCGAATAGAGCTTATTGAATGTATTATCGATACGCTCTACCTGTTCCAGCACCATCCGACGTGACTTTTCAGCGGCAGGATCATCCTGTACCGCGCTGGAAAGTAACTGCGCATAACCCTTCATGGTGGTCAGCGGGTTCTTTATCTCGTGACTGATATTTCTTATCACCCGTTCAACGATGTGGTACCCATCTGCCATCATTATGATTATGTTTCCATTACCTTATATTAATAATTATCAAGTACCGTTCAAAAATCGAGGGTCTTCGCGTCTGCCCAGAGCTTCTCAAGCTGGTAATAATCCCTGGTTTCCTCTGTAAATATATGCACCACTATCTCGTCGTAATCAAGTGCTATCCAGGGCGACATCATGTTTGGCCTGTTCTTTTCTTTCAGTCCGGCTTTTTTGAAATATCTCTGTGCTTCCTTCGCAAGTGCCTTGCAATGTATCAGTGAATTACCGGTACATATTATAAAGAAATCAAGATAAGAATTGATATCCCTCAGGTCTAAAAGCCTGATATATTTTGCCTTTTTCTCATCCAACAGGCTGGCGCAACCTCGTGATAACTCGATCACATTATCAATTGTCAGCATTGTTGATTTCACTGCGCAAAATCCTTTCCAATAATGATCAAAACGTCATTGAGCTGGCTGGTGTTAATTACGTGAAATATCCGTTCTACCCCGATAACGGAGGATATCTTTCGTACGGACTCAATACTTCCTTTCTGGTTTATTATAACCGTTTCGTCGATGGTGGGAAACGGGGAGGTGCCAAATTCCACAACTGAAAGCCCCTCCCTTGTAAGCATGTTACGCATCTTCTTTGCCAGGCCGGATATATTTGTTCCATTCAGGATTTTCACCTTGATTGACGATTCGGGATCCACATTCAACACCAGTGGTTTCAGGAAGTTTTCCTCGTATATTGTAAACGTGATCTGGTCAGTGTAATACCCGTCGTCTTCCCCGATTCGCCCGGGAAGCACGGTGGTATAGAGGGTACCGGACTTGTAAAGTATATCGCTTATTGCCAGGACTTCCCTTGGCATGATATTGGTCTTAACACTTCTTAACATTTCAGAAACGAAGTTTGTAGTGGCGAATTTTTTGTAATCATTCTTATTGTAAAATAGTGTCAACAAAACGTCCTGGACCCTGTCAAATTTCTGATATATTGACTCATTCTGTGAATTTACAATATAATCAATAATCTTGTTCCCATCAAGATAATTAATTCCATAATTAAGGCCGGGTACCTTCTTTGCCTGGTCAAGTATGTACAAGTCAATCCCTTCAAGCAGGTCTATTATGCGGCGGACATCCGTGGGATATAGCTGCATAAAAAAGGATATTTTGAGATGTATATCCCTGTATATTGAATCCTTTACAGCATCAATATTGTCATCAAAATCTATGGTATTTATCGCGGTTCCCTTTATTTCGTCAACTGAAACAACATAATTTGGAGGTATAAACGTTATGCCCGTGTTACCATTTTCAGGATGAATACTTATTACAGCATAAAAAGAATTTGTGTCAGTGGAACTGTCCATATCTGCTGCCAGGAGAACATTTATAAGCTTGTTATTCTGTACAAACTGTTCAACAGCATTCCTGGTACGTATTTTGTAAAAATAAACAACCGTAAACACCAGTATCAGCAGGATTATGCCGGTAATTCCAATTACAGCTTTTCTATTCAATCTGAATACAACCCCTTTTGAATTATATACTCTCGAACAACCTCCGGAACCAGGTATTGTATTGTGTTGCCCTCTCTTATCCTTCTGCGTATTGCGGATGAGCTTATTTCGATCACCGGGTTGTCGCCACAAAGTATGCGTTCTGCGAACCTGTCAAACTTGCTGTCAAGCCGGTCCCCCGGCCGTTTCATGACAATGAACTTTACAAGCCTGAACAATTCCTCGTAGTCCTTCCATGTATCGATATCATTAAAGGCATCATAGCCAAGTATAAAATAATACTCGTTCCCGGAATTTTCATCCAGTAACTGCCTGGCAGTATAAATTGAATAGGATGATGACTCACGATCCAGTTCGATGGAAGACACCTCGAATCCATTGTTTCCGGCTATAGCAAGCTTGATCATTTCGAGCCTGTGTTCCGCGGTAATATTATTTTCAAGTTTTTTATGAACAGGATATTTTGCGGGAACGAAAAGGACCTGGTGCAGGTCAAATTCTTCACGTATGTATTGCGCGTTGATCAGGTGCCCCACGTGTATGGGGTTAAATGTCCCTCCGAATAGTCCTATTCTCAATTTACTGCCCTGTCCATTGGATACTCACTGAGTGTGTTAAAAAGATGGTTCAATTACCGTTCAACAGTCATAATAGTCAAGTATAATTCTCACAAACTCCTGTCTCCCGTTGCCTCTTGTATCAGTTCAATTGGGATACTGTGGGTATCAACAAAGCTGTTTAATTCATGTTCATTGTACCTGTAAACGGCTTTAATGATCTCTTTTTTTATATTCCGGGAACTCTTTTCGTAGATAGTATTGTAGAATTCTATCACTTCACTGCTCATATCACGTGATATAATCCAGATAATTGAACGCTTGATGTACTCGGCACTTTCACGTTTGAAACGCTCCACGAGAAATTTTCTATCAGCAATTCCATACGAAACCAGTGCATAATACCCGGCAAGCCTGTCTATTTCGTTCTCACTTGACAGCAGTGCCATCATGTGCCTGTATTCAGCAACGGGTCTTACCAGTAATATGGAGAAAAATGACCTGTTCAGCACAAAATTTTTCAGCATTACGTGACCGGCAAGTCTGCCGCTGCCCATGCCAATGGCAATTGAAACCAGCAGGACAACCAGTATAGTTACAACCTGTTTTCTTTTTTCAACGTTCATATAAAAGGATGTTATTAAAAAAATATCCTGCGTGTAAAGCCAGTTTTAATATTACCCATTGTTCTTGACAAATATCTCACAATTCTTTAGGACACAAGATGTTATATACGTTACAAAAGTTATTACCGACCTGCAGGGGAATTACATGAAATACGAAGCTGTAATCGGACTGGAAGTACATGTCCAGCTCAATACCGAATCAAAAATATTCTGCGGATGCTCAACCCGATTCGGAGTTGAGCCAAATACCCACATATGTCCCGTATGCCTGGGACTCCCGGGCGTCCTCCCTGTTCTGAACCGAGAAGTACTGAGAAAGGCCATCCTTGCCGGGCTGGCTTTGAACTGCAAGATATCGGGATACAGCAAGTTTGACAGGAAGAATTACTTTTATCCCGATCTTCCCAAGGCCTACCAGATATCCCAGTATGATAAGCCCATCTGCTATGACGGCTTTATAGAGGTCACTACTGACAGGGGCCCTGCAAGGATAGGGATAACCAGGCTGCACATGGAAGAGGACGCGGGCAAGAACATACATTCAGAAGACCCCGCGAAAAAGGTGTCCTTTGTTGACTTCAACCGTACCGGTGTTCCCCTGATAGAAATTGTATCTGAACCGGATATCACCACTCCTGATGAAGCCTACCAGTACCTGGTGAACCTGAAAGCAATATTAAAATACCTGCAGGTTTCTGACTGCAACATGGAAGAAGGGAGCCTGCGCTGTGATGTTAATGTATCCCTGCGGGAAAAGGGTGTGAAGGAATTCGGAGAAAAGGTAGAGATAAAGAACCTCAACAGTTTCAGGGCGGTAAAGCTGTCCCTCGATTACGAGATACAGAGACAGGCAGCCATGCTGGACGAAAATGAACGTATAGTACAGGAAACCCGCCTGTGGGATGCCAACAGGAATCTTACCTACACCATGCGCTCTAAAGAAGAGGCTCACGATTACAGGTATTTCCCCGAACCGGATCTTCCCCCAATGAAGATCAGCAGTGAAATGATCGACGAGATACGCTCCCGGATGCCCGAGCTCCCATTTGAGAAACGACAGCGTTTTATTGACCAGTACGACATACCCGAATACGACGCGGAGGTACTTACCGCTACCTTCCAGATGGCCGATTATTACGAGAAGGTTATTGAACAGGGGGCTAATGCCAAGCGTGCCTCAAACTGGATAATGAGTGAACTTATGGGAAAAATTCCCGACGCTGAAAGGATCGGTGAATTTCAGGTCACTCCTGAAAAACTGGCAGAACTGCTGAAACTGGTTGAGAACAATACCATTAGCGGTAAAATCGCTAAAACGGTATTCGACGAGATGATCTCAACCGGGAAAGAAGCCAGCCTTCTCATCAGGGATAAGGGTTTGGAACAGGTAACTGACAGTTCCGCGATAGAAGAAATGGTTGATACCGCCATAGAAAATAATCCCCGGTCCGTTGAAGACTATAAAAACGGCAAAGAAAAAGCCTTGAAATACCTGGTGGGACAGGTTATGAAAGAATCTCGGGGAAAAGCAAACCCGCAGATGGTTAACGAGATACTTTTGAAAAAACTTTCATCCTGATGAACAATACACGATACAACACAGGAGAGTATTAGATGGAAGCAGTCACCAGTACCAGGATCCCGGGAGCACGCAGATTGTTCAGCGGCAAGGTACGCGACGTGTACCGGGTTGACGCGGAACATCTCGTAATTATATCAACCGACAGGGTTTCGGCATTTGACCACGTGTTCCCAAACGGCATACCGGGAAAAGGGGTAATTCTTAACAAGATATCCAATCTCTGGTTCAAGCATATACCCTTCGCAAAAAACCACCTGGTTGAAACAGATTTCTCAAACTTCCCAAAACCTTTCTGTGATTTTCCGGAAATCCTTGAGGGCCGTTCAGTACTGGTGAAAAAAGCTAAACGCATTGACTTTGAATGCGTTGCAAGGGGATATATTATCGGCAGCGGCTGGAAAGATTACCAGTCAACAGGAAAAATATGCGGCATTGACCTGCCGGAAGGCTTGCAAATGGCGGATGAGCTGCCCTCACCCGTATTCACCCCCGCCACAAAGGCTGAAACTGGTCATGATGAAAACATATCTATCGACTACATGAAAAAGAAGATCGGAACAGAAGTATCTGAAAAACTTGCACATCTTACCCTTCAAATATATGACTATGCCAGGGAAAATCTTCACAGGGCCGGCATAATACTGGCGGATACCAAGCTTGAATTTGGATTCCTGGGTAACGAGATCGTGCTTATCGATGAGGTTCTTACCCCTGACAGCTCTCGTTTCTGGGACGCCGATCATTATGAACTGGGCACCTCGCCTCTCAGCCTGGATAAACAGTTCATCAGGGACTATCTTGACACCACAAGCTGGGACAAGAACTCTCCTCCACCACCGCTCCCGGATGAGATCGTGAGCAAAACGAGGGAAAAATACCAGGAAATTTTAACGCGTATTGAAGGTATCTGGGCTTGATTTAATCGATAAAGTTTGGTATCTTATTATACGATATTAATCTCAGGGCTTATCAATTAAACCCGGCAACACACTTCATCGAGGGGGGAATGAATGGCCATACCCAAGCGAAATCCGTATGACCAGTACAAGCAGACAGAGATCGGTACAGCTAACCAGGGAAAGCTCATTGTTATGCTGTATGACGGTGCCATTAAGTTCCTTAACATTGCCATTGAACACATGGAACCGAAGACCTACGATATTGCGAATAACAATATAATCAAGGCCCAGGATATTATAAATGAACTCCTGATGTCCCTGAACATGAATGAAGGTGGACAGATATCACAGAATCTATTCAACCTTTACATGTTCTTCAAAAAGCAGCTTCTTGAAGCGAATATTCAGAAAGATGCTGAAATGATCAAAGGAGTGGTCAAGATGCTCCAGGACCTTCGAGAATCATGGGAAAAGATATCTTCCCAGGAATCCAGGTCAGACAAGATGGCGTCTACTTCCAAGGGTAGTTTCAGCATTGAGGGATGATGTAACCCAACTTCTGCAACAGCTATTGGATATCATGGATCAGACCATAAACGTGCTTCATGATATCCATTATAACTATTCACAGGTAAATTACTTCTTAAAAACAGAGAACCAGTCCTCCCTTAACCGTATAATTGAAGAGAATAACAGCAAGCTTGATGAGCTTGCTGCTTTACGTTTCCATGCGGCTGAAATAAAGGATCAACTTGCCGTAATCTTCCAGGTAAGCCCGGATGACCTTTATAATGTACCATGGAAAGAGGATAACCCCGAATGGGCGGCAATAATACAAAAGGAGACCGAGATCTACGGTTTAATGGATCTTGTTGTGAAGCAGAATGATGATATGGTCAAAAAGATGGAAAAGCTGCAAAATTCAATTAAAAAGGAGATCCGAAGTCTGAATGTAACAATGAAATGGCATAAGATAAAAGATAACTCACTATAGCTCTTCGGTTTTCTTCTTACTCAGCATCTTTTTACGCTTTTCGAGCATTGCATCATAATCAAAATAATACTTCTTTTTATTATACACCTTCTTGAATTTCTCCTGGTACTTCTTGGATTTAAAATATTCCTTCATCCTCCTTGATACGGGGAATATCTGTTCTGACGGATCGTAGACCTGGGGTTCGCCGGTACTCTTATCAATGATGGTTTTTGTTATCATACCCCATGAAAGATCGGCAAGGGAATACTTCTTGAGATCCCTCAACATGGCCTTGAGAATTGCTTCATGTGAGGGATTAAAAAACTTGAACTTCCTTGAGTACATGACAGCCCCGTGAAAATGATCGGGTACATCCATGAATCCATCTTTAACCACTTCCTTGCCAACCAGGTACATGATGTCCATCATGTATTTAAGGCTCCCCAGGCCCGGCTTGTTCTGGCCGGGCAATTGCGGTTTATCAGGATCAAAATGTCTTTCAGGTTTCTGTGCTGAAAGCCATTCTATCACAACCATGTCGAGGGTAATTATGTCCGTCTTTTCATCAAAGAAGTGTTTCTCGGGAACAAACCGGGACTCGGATACACGCAGATCAATGAGCAGGTTGTCGGGCTCTTTTTCTTCGAAGTATATTTTCAGGTAATTTATCAGTGCTTCATCCTTGTCGATCTCAACCTTTATGTCTTCAAAACCCATGCTTTTTAGATGTTCGGTGAGACCAACTTTTTTCAGAAGCCGCATGATATCTTCTGGTTTAAGCCTGTTCAGGAAAAGTACATTATCTTTTTTTTGAAAAGCAAAATATCCAAAACTTCCGTCAAGGTCAAGATCGGACATCTCCCTGGATAACACGTTCCCCATGTCAACCGGCTCGAAGTACTTCAAAACAGAACGCTTGTTGGGTTTCCTCACACTTTCACTCCATCCGGGGATTTCACTCTTCCCACCTCTCTGAATTGTATACCATCTTTATCTGCATCAACAGATGCTCAACATTATGCAAATCAATTGTCGGAACAACCATCATGCGTGCAAATTTATCATATTCACGGACTTTCAGCAATACACGTTTGTAATTATCGTTCAATGATTCGCCTATTATTACCAGCCTGGCACAGGTTTTCTGGTATACATCCAGTATATCATCAGGATTGGTTACCGATATTACATCCTCCATTGGTATAAAGTCAGGAGAGATCTCTACACTGGAATCCTTTTTCCTTGAAACCAGAGTTGTAACCAGGTCAGTATTTTTCTTAAAACGTCCAACAAAATTGCTGTCCACATTTGGTTGAAGGTTTACAAATACTATTATACCATTCTCTGAGTTTCTATAAAATATTTTTTTGTTTTTGGATATATTTCGTTTTACCTGGTTCCACTTCTTATAATCAAGAGGTTCATTGTGGGTAAGCACCCTGGAAGGGATCAAGGAGTTAGGATCATCAGTGTAGGTTTCACCTATGTGATACAGAAACCGTTTACGTTTTGTATACCCATTGATGTTATCAAGTTCTTCCAGGTGACGATCAATGTCATAGAACTCCATGGAGGAATATGGAATACGGAATTCAACGGGAAAGGTTGTAGAGAGATAGCTGTATACTATTTCATCATATATAATTTCCAGGGAATCCTGACCGGCCCTGTCCATAAAAACCAGGTCATCTTTATACAGCTCCTGGTTATTCCGGTACTTTCTACCCTTTACTGTGACATCCAACAGGACCCTGCAACTGAATTGAGGATGTTGATCTTTGACATCAATTAGCTGACGGACTTTAACTTTCATTATTCCGCTTCTGAAAATTTGATTTGATCATTCCTTGTTTTTATCAAATGGCCTGTGAATCATTTTCTATCTACAGTATCGGTAAATGAAAGAGAATTGCAAGAAGATTTTAATGTACAGATCCTATATGTATGAGCTTGTTCTACGAATACCCTTTTTCATGTTTAAAACAAGATGATGCCTGCCCTTTATTATTGTGATCTCACCAGGGGGAAAAGATGCCCTGCAATAGGGATTATCATACCTTGGAAAATTATTTAACGTCACCCGTGTATTATTTACCTTGAAAGCTTTCCTCCAGCCAAAGCTTATGGTTCCTGCCGACGGCGATTCATAAATCATGCTGTTGCCTGTTATACGTAACCTGCTGGAGGATATGGTATCTATAAATCTATTGAATGAGCCATTATCCTTCTTTCTGCCACACTCGCAGATCCATGTATTCTTTCTTCCAGGAGCGATTATCTCCTTACCGGCATCGTCACCTTTTTCCTGCCATCGGTAACCGTTGGCAGAATACAATGCCACATAACCGTCACCTTTTCTTCCAAACACCCAGCCGCCTTTCTCTATAACTTCATCAAATGCATCAGCCGGGAACCACGCGTGAGTAAAGAACAGTTTATTGGTCATGTAAATACCAGGCATACGGGAAGCCCTGTAGCATGCCACAAGAACATTCTTATATTGTGCTACCCTGGGAAGGGTTCCCGACCCTACCCAGTAGCCGCCGGACGTGTTTTCTTCGTGGCCGGGATGCGTGGTAAAAACCACCGCTTCAGGCGACAGGGTGGCCTGCCATATATGCTGTTGGTCACCGCCGTATCCTTTCCTGTAATCTACTGCAGCGCTCAGCATATAATCGGGAGTCCGGCAGGTATATGTATTAACCTCTTCCCGGGTATTCCTGGTGAAGTCTTTTTCCATTACCTTTGCAAGCAGAGGAAGTAAACCAGTATAGCGGAGAGCCTGTATCAATCCCTTCTTTGATTTGAACATACTGAAGAAATTGCTTTCCCACCACCTGAACCGGTCAAAAAGTTTCATTACGGTCTGGATTGTACCGGGATGCACGTATGCTTCCATTGTAAGCAGGGTCATGGCGTCATCGGGATCTTTCCTGTTCAGTCCCCATTTCTTAGCGTCTTTCAACATGAAACTCATTCGCTGCCTGTTCTCCATGAACGTCTCTTTGTGATGAATAGCTATATGCGCAATAACAGAAGGCAGCCTGTAGTTCTGGCTAACTGCCAGGGTTACCGCACTCATGTTGTCTATCCCCGAAAAAGTACCCATGCCGAACAGGAGTTTTTCGGTATCGGTGGTAGATTCTACCAGGCCGCTTCGTTTCTCCGCGGCGTAGCTTCTTCCGTGTGTCGAACCGAAAACCCCTTTATACGAATTCAAAGCCATGTCCAGGAAAAGAAGATCCAGCACTATCCCTGCCTGCCGAACTATAACGGGGTCAGAGCAGAAGTCCACCAGGTTCACCAGGGCTGTTATGTCCTCGTCGTAGTAGACGTGTGAGAGCCATTCGCTGAAGCCGGTCTGGTATCTCAATCGCAACCAGGTGAGCAGACGTTTTCTCGCGGCCACCATTTTTTCATATCCCGTCATACCGGAATTTGAGAACACCCTCTCGGGAAACAGCTGCCCCGCAAGATACTCGTTGGCCGAGAACATCACCTGGTGGTTTTCAGTCCAGGTACACATGGAATCGATTCCTGGCTCGTCCGGCCAGTACTTAAAGTCAAGGAGTGTTTTTTCTGCAGCTTTTATAAAATTTCCATCCAGCAGCTTACTCTCCCTGAACTGGTAGAGTATTCTCACGATACCAAGCATCACGAAATCTGAACAGTCATACCTTTTATTGATGAAATCCAGCGCACTGTAGAGTGCACCCTTATGCACCGGGCCCCTGTTCCTGTAAAGCCTGGCAAGCTCAACGTAATATCCCTTGATGTACTTCTGCGCGGGATTTTTGAGCAGGTGTCCCAGGAATGCATTTCTGCGTTTCTCATATGTGGACGTAAAAGGCTTTTCGTTATAGGTATCTGGTACCATCTTTACAGGATACCCTTTTGGTGCCTTCCCGTAATCTTTCAGCATGAAGTCAGTCACGCTTGTGGTTTCGAAAAAATCGTAGTTATAATTTGCTTCTTCAGCCGTATTCTTTTTCATATACTCGTTCTCCACGTATTAGTTTACAGCATTACAATAGACCGGCAGTTTTCATTATGAACACGCCGCCTGCAATGGTAACCATGGCTCCCGTCGTGGTGAGAAGTACTATCTGGGCGGCAAGGTCTCCATCGTTGTCCATTGCCTTTGCCATGATGAAAGAGGATATGGCGGTTGGACAGGCAAACACGAGGAACACCGCGCCAAGTGTTTCACCTCTCAATCCCATCATAATGGCAATAAGCATGGCAATTGCGGGGACAATGATGATCTTGGTGACCGACGCAGCCATGGCAGCAATAAAGGTATGCTTCATCCTTCCGTAATCAAGGGAAGCACCTATACACAGAAGCGCCACAGGCAATGTCATCTGGGCAACATATGATATAGTACGATGTGCTATGCCTTCAACGTGTATATTCAGCAATGAAAAGGGTAATGCTGCCATCACCGCTATTATCAAAGGATTGGTAATAAGCTGTACAATGATATGACCGGGTGTAAGGTTATTCTCTTTTTTAACCGGAATGGTAAGTGCAAACACGGATAGTACATTATATATCGGCATGAGAAAGGCAAGCAATATCACCACGCTGGTAACACCATCATCGCTGAACATGTTTATTGCAAGGGCAAGCCCGATGATGGCGATATTGCTCCTGAAGCTGCCCTGTATAAACGGCCCCTGTTTATGGGGCTCTTTAATAAATACAGTTGCAATGACCCAGGATGAAAGAAATACCAGGAATGTCAGCCCGCATACCATGAGTATTACACCAGGATTGAATATCCGGGTAAAATCGGCCGCCGATATCTTCAGAAAAACCAGCGCGGGCATGGCCAGATTGAATACCAGTGCATTGGCCTTCGTGACAAAGGTATCATCCATGAATCCAATCCTGGCCATCAGCCTGCCGATGAACACCACCAGGAATACCGGTGCCACGGCGTTGACACTGTAAAGCAGGTTATCCATTATCCATGTACTCCATGTAACGGGTATCCAATTCTTCCTTCTTTCCTGTCTCTGCTGCCCTGTATATGGCCGATATGGCGGCCAGCACTGGCAGTGACTGCTCAACCGGCACCAGGTATTGCACGTCTTTCTCAACCCAGAGCCTGAACGCATCCATGCTGCGACTGAGGGCATGGACCCCCCGTACCGGCAGCTTTGCTTTTTTAACCTTCGTACCGATCACCCGCAGCTTCCTGCTGGATTCAAAACCTGTATATATCATGGTACCCCTTGAACCGTATACCTCTATACTCACCGGCCGGGCCGGTACGGACACCATCGAACTTGTTACTTCAAGCATACTGCCATCGGCCATCTCAAGCATACCCATTGCCAGGTCTTCCACCTCAACATCGGTAAATACCCTCTGCCCGGTCATTCCCTGCGCGGCAACCGGCTTTCCGTTGAAGGACCACAGGAGCAGGTCAAGCACGTGACTTGCCTGAGTGAGCAGGGTACCTCCACCTGCTTCTTCAAGTGTGCAATGCCAGGGACTTATCTCGAAGTATTCCAGATCCCTGTGCCAGGGAAGGTTGCACCTGCCGTAATAGAGATCACCAAGCTGGCCGTTTCGCGATGCCATAACCATGGTATAGCATTTAGGATCATAACGGTACTGGTAATTGACACCGATCTTCAGCTTCTTCTGGCGGGCAACCCTGCATATCTCCAGTGCCTCGTCCATCTTATGACTTATAGGTTTCTCACAGAAAACGTGCAGGTTCCTTTCAAGGACGTCCATTATCATTGGATAGTGCAGGTTGTGCGGGACAGCAAGGTACACCGCGTCCATCTCTACTTCGTCCAGTAATTTCCTGTAATCGGTATAATATCGAGGTATTTTGTACTTTTTCGCGAAGTCCCGCACGCTCTCCTCGTGCAACGCGGCGCATGCCACTATCTTGATTTTCGGGTTTATACGTGACAACAACGCTACATAGCGTGAAATATCGCCACACCCTATCATGCCTATTCTGAATGGTGTACTCATAGTGATCTCCTTTTAGTCCCCCATTACCCGTGTAACCCCGCGGGTAACCACTTCCCTGAAAGACGGATGTGCAACAGATTTTCCGGTATGTCCCAGTGAAAAGTAACAGACCCTGCCCTTTCCCCTCTTCCTGGTCCATATAACCGGTTCATTCTTTCCGTTATTATCAGCGACAGCGTGAATATGTATATCATCGCTGTACCGGTGAATATAGAGTTCGTCCCTCACTGTAAATGGCTGCATATGTCCGAACACATCAGAAGACTGATCCGGATGAACGGTGAATTCCTGTACAACATCATGTGATACGAACTTCCCGCCAATCAGTTCCTCATACTCCGGCACCTCCTTGAAAGAGGCTGCTGCAGCGTGGATGGCAAGACAGCCGCCGCCCTGTTCCACAAAATTTCTTAACGCGTTAAGCGCCCGGCTTGATATTTTCTTTCGGTGAAACATCAACACCACCGCGTCAAACTTGCCGCTTTCAAGCTGCGTGAGTCCTTCAATCGATGATGTACGGGTCAATGCCAGACCTTCAACACTTTCCAGCATCTTCCTGACTTTTCGTATTATTCCAATGGTTGGATGGACAATACCGGTTGCCACGTACAGTACATTTTTTTTCACCTTACTCCTCCATTTTAAAATATTCACCATCCCTGAATTTTTTCCATACTCTCTCAAACCATACCTCGCCTTCAGGTACCGGGCGAACCGGTACCATGCTGCAGTTCAAGTCAAGGTTATCATCAGCACTTATTTCCTGTATGAAATCCCCTTCCGGATCATCGCAATTGAGGCCATCAAGCCACTGCTGGTAAGAATTCTGTAACAGGTCTTCCCATTTTTTTCTTGATCCTACCAGGTATGACCCCCTTCCCGATCTGAGTTTCGGTAGAAGCTGCAATGCCGCGGTGAGATATGCCCTGGCGGTAATTAGCAGGTCAAGGTTCTGCAGAAACATGATGAGCTGCTTTTTACCTCCCACTCCCATTGAATGGCGTTGTTCAAGCATCTTGTTGCATTGCTCAAGGGCCTGATGTATTTCAACGGGATCCCTGAAAATACCCATGCAGCTGGACATGAGTGCCTGGAGTGTTTCTCGTTCACGTACCGGGTGCAGTTTCCCTTCTGAATTGAGAACCCTGTCCAGGTACTCACGGGTCCGGTTTATGCGTGCCTGGTTTAACTCATTCGTATCTTTAACCTTGTCATGTTCCATGTTTTGGTTATACCGCCATGCGATACATTCTGCTGCCCTCAGCGACCCCACCTGCCCCGAATTCAGGGCGCTGCCGCCGGGCCTGTAAACACCATGGGTGCCGCAGCACTCTCCAACTGGAAAGAAATTTCGTATATTTGACTCCCACCAGATACCCGTGGCCAGCCCGCCGTTCATATGCTGATGGCACACGGCAATTTCAAGCGGCTCTTTCTCCAGGTCTATTCCCTTCTCCAGGTAAAGCTTGTAGGCGGGATGGTTCATCTGCTTCAACCGTTCTACAGGAGTGTGGGCTGTTGCACCGGAGTTTTCAAGGTATTCACGGACCAATTCGGGAAGATCTTCCGTTGTAAAATTGAATCCTTTAATTGACGGGTTGTGCCTGAAGTCAATGAATACCCTGCGTTTTTTTATCTTCTGTTCGTAAAACACCAGCACGTCAACCAGGGAAGAACCGTAACCGGTTATCTTGCGCACATCAAAGGGCCACTGGTATCCTTTCAGGAACAGTGCGGTTAGCTGTGTTGGTGCATCCGGGAAATACTCATTCAGAAATTCACGTTCATCCCGTCCTTCATTATCTGTAGAGATATACCGGGGGATCACCTGCTGGTAACTGCCTGAAAGATTCCAGCGTACCTTCGTTGATGAAATGCCGAACTGGTTCTCGGTAAGATTGTGCGCGCGTGCACCTGCCTTCAGGGCAATGCCAAGGGAGCCCACCTGCGAATGGGGATATACCGAATCCCGGTAAAGGGCGCCCGGTCCACCCGTACCGTATATGACGTAGTCCGCCTCGATCAGCACAAGCCCGCACCCGGGATCATCAAGGCGGGTTTTGTCAATGGCAAGCAGGCCCCGTACCACTTTTCCGGCATTCTCATTATCTGCAAGTATTTCAATAACCATGTACTTTTCCAGTACCGGTATGCCCAGCCGTTTCACTTCTGTTGATAATTTCTCATACATCATGATGGAGGTGCGAGGCCCTGCCGAAGTCCCGCGGCCGCGCTGATCGTGATCGGTGAGATATCCCGCGTATTCACCATACCGGTTGTGGGGAAACCCGACTCCCAGCTCAACGAGATGGAAGAATTCACGCCCGGAAAGGGCTGACTCCACCAGTGCCATGTCGCCATGCATGCACTGACCGTTGAAAAGGTCCCGGGCCATTTCCATGACGCTGTCAGGCGAGCTACTTCCTGGATTCAGCCTGAAATAGGTCTGCTTGTCAGATCCGGTATTTGCTGATGTGCCTGCACCCATACGCTCGGTTACAATAACCACGTCTTCAACACCCATGCGCCTGCAGTGCACCGCACCGTTCAGCGAGGCTGTACCCGAACCAACTACTGCTACGGCAGTGCGAATGCATGGAACCTCTATCCCCCCCATGTGAAGCCGGCGTACCCGCATCTTACAATCTCCTTACATGAAATCCGCCGTCCACGTTCAACACGTTTCCTGCCGAATAAGGGTGGTATCCCTTAACTATGCCGGTGACCGTTTTCGCGATGTCAACTGGCTCACCAATCCTCGGGATGGGCAGCAACCCTTCATCAATCATTTTACTGTACTTATCAAGTACACTCTCGGTCATCTCTGTTCGGATGATGCCCGGCCGTATTTCGAACACACCCACGTTTGCGTCGGCAAGTCGTGCTGCAAATACCTGTGTCATCATGGACATGCCCGCCTTGGACATGCAGTAATCGGCCCTGTTTGTAGATACCGCGTAGGCGGACAGGGAAGAGATGTTTATCACGTACGAAGGACTGTCATGGTTCATCAACTCCGGTGCAAGCAGACGGGTGAGCATAAAAGGTCCGATCAGGTTCACGTTGAAAAGGTGAGCAACGTCTTCCCTTTCCAGTTCCAGCACGTCCTTTCTGCCCCTTGTGCTTATACCCGCGTTGTTGACCAGCACCTTGAGACTTCCTTCCAGTTCGTGTACCTTTTGGAGTATTTCGCCGTGGGTCTTTTCTTCCGCGATATCACCCTGCACGTAATGGCAGATATCGTCCCGGCCGGCAGATGCATTCAATTCCTGCATGAAATCGATCACATGGTTCACATCCCTTCTGCCATTCAGGATGACGGTATACCCCTCCATGGCAAGGGACCGTGCGATCGCTTTGCCAATACCCGAGGTTGAACCTGTGACTACCACTATATTCTGAGCTGAATCATCTTTCATAATGCCTGCTCCTTTATTCCCGGTGTTTCACCGTTTCCCCATGGATAAAATTCCCGTCCACCTCCAGGCGCAGCTCCCTGGTCTCCTTTCGGGTGATGTTATCAAGCAGCCAGCGTGATCCCAGGAAACCCATGTCATAGGTAGACAGGCTGATGGTGGTTATGGACGGGCTGAAAATGCGTCTCATGGGTGAATCGTCAAAACCGGTGATACCCATATCGCCGGGCACCCGCTTTCCCAGTGCCTGCAGCTCTCCTATAAGGCGTATTGCAAAATTGTCATTGAAACATACAACCGCGTCACACCCCGTGTTAACAAAGTACCCGGCTGTTTCACGGGTAACATCTTCAATCTTCTGTACCGTGTATGAGGGTATATCACTGCATAATCCGGTATTCTCATGAACAGCCAGGAGAAATCCCCTGTACCGGTCCACGTTTACCGGGATATCAGAACAGCCAAGGTAGCCGGGACGCTGGTATCCCTGCCTGTATAGGTAAGAGCCCAGTTTCAGCATACCCTGCAGGTTATTACAGGATATATAGTTCTCTCCCTCGTAAGTCCTGTTCAGAAAGAGATATGGCAATTTTCGTTTTTTGAGTACATCCAGTGATCCCGCGGAAAGACTTCCAAAAGCACATATAAAACCGTCACTTTCGATGGAGCCATCCAGCACCTGCTCTTCAAGGTCCTGAAATGTCAGCACCTCAAGGTGACACTTGACCGGGTCAAAGGCACCATGAATGGCGGTAACAAGCTCTCCCATGTCGTAAAATGGATTTACCGCCAGCTGTGACTGCTCCGGTACCGCGATGGTGATGGTCACCACGCCGCGGCTTACCGGCCGTTTTCGTCTCTGCACGGTAAAGTCGTGTTTCCTTGCGGTTTCAAGCACCTTCTCCCTGGTGCTGTCGGCTATACCGGGTTCATTGTTCAATACCCGTGATACGGTACTTGCTGAAACACCGCATATTTTCGCGATATCTTCAAGGGTATGTACTTCATTCATGTGTATTATCCTTATCATATACTATACAATGTACCGGCTGATATTTCTTCAACAGCCTTGAACAACCGCCGCAAAGGGTGCAGTAATTTACAGTATCCTTTTCTCCATTCACTATTTTTCGTGGCGTCACCGGGTCTGCAAGGTTCTGCCTGCCGAAACCAGCCATGTCAACGTATCCCTTAGAAATATTTTCCTCTGCAAGATGGAACGCCTCCTCTCCACCGGATGAATACGCCGACCCCATAACAGTAAGACCGGGGAACTGCTCCTTCACCAGTTTCTGGTACCTGAAATGATAGTAGAGGAAAAAGCTGCTGGTTTTAACCGGCCTGGTCACATGCGGTGTCACTGCCGGGATCCCGGCAGATATATTGATGTAATGGGCACCTGCGTCACCCATGAGCCTTATACAATCCATCATGTCTGTGGTGTCCTCAACCAGCTCGTCCGGCCCCGCTGTTCCACATCCGCCGCGAATACCTTCGTACAGTGAAATGCGCGATCCGATGATCAGATCCGGAAAACCTGATGAAGCTTTCTTGAACACATCATGGAGTATCCTGGTTCGACCCCGGGCATCATCCCCGTACCCGTCTTTACGTGTATTTGCAGGACGAAGCATTTCGCCAAGAAGGTACCCGTGGCATGCCTTTATGTCCACCCCGTCGGCACCGGCCTGGTGGGACAGTTCAACCGCCCTGTTAAACTGCCGGGTTACGCGTGAAAGTTCGTCCGTGGTAAGCAGCTGGCAGGTGTCATCGTTATCATCGTACATCTTCACCCTGCGTGAAAAGCTGCCGCTCTGCCTGCCTGAATGGGTAAGCTGAAAGATAAGCAGGGAATTCTCATTCTCCTTTTTAAACGCATCAACCAGCCGTTTGAAACCGTCCAGGTTCCTTTCGTTTATAATGAGACCTGACGGCCTTGCCAGGCTTTCGGCCGTGATGGAAACCGCTTCGAGGGAGACTATGCCCCACCCGCCCCTGGCAAGCTGCCTGTATCTTTCTATAACCGGTTCGGTGACATTCCCGTCTTCACCAGCCTGGTTTATCTCCATGGCCTGTGCCATTAAACGGTTTGACACGGCCCTGTTATTGATCGTATATTCTGAAAAAAGATCATTATAATTGCTCATATTCTATTCATACTGTTGCATGCAAATATTGCAAGTACTTTTTTTATGCTATACCGCATCCCCTATGTGCCATAACCATTTATGATGGTTTTTGGTACGGTGGAAAACTCAGGTATTATCGCAGAAATTTACATTTAGTTTCATATAGTCGTAGAATAGATTATACCTCTTCCTCGCGCTCCATCATCCCCAGCCTGTCTGCGGTCGAAACTCGACTCCTCC
>CAYFSO010000014.1:0-40762 GCA_964345775.1 uncultured Leptospiraceae bacterium
CGGCACAGGGGATCGTTAAGGGGATGTTTGCTGTTGAACATCCCCTTGACAAAGCCCTTCTCGTGCCACGAGAAAAAGGTAACACAACAAGTTGCATCTAGTCGTAGAATAAAGATAATATTTCCCTGCATTCGCAGAAAATAACAAAACTGGAAAGGCAAAAAAAATACAAATCTCCCCGCAATTAATATTGAAAAGAAACACACGGTGCAATAGATTGGCTATATCCTTCCGATTGAACCGGACGAGTGTTATTTTTGTGTCCTTCATATTTTTTATTGACAAAAACAGGGGGCACCAGTAGTTTTGTTTTCCAATTAATAGTTGGATAGTAATGTGTATGTACAGGCATTTGTAATATAGTGAGGACGGAGACATGATCACCCGACAGAAGACATTTTCAATGAAGGAATCCCAGATCGAGAAGAGATGGTATATCGTGGACGCGGAAAACAAGGTGCTGGGAAGACTTGCTACCGAGATAGCAAAGGTGCTGCGTGGAAAGAATAAGCCTTCATTTACTCCACATCTTGATATGGGGGACAATGTTATTGTCATCAACGCTGATAAGGTGTTACTGACTGGCAAAAAGAGCTTCCAGAAGGAATATTTCAAGCATACACAGCATCCTGGTGGAAAGAAATTTATAAACATTATGAAAATACAGCGGGAAAAACCCGAGTTCGTGGTTGAACATGCAGTATGGGGCATGCTGCCCAAGAACAGGCTGGGGCGGAAGGTTATCAAGAACCTCAAAGTATATACCGGTTCGGAGCATCCGCACACTGCCCAGAAACCCGAGATACTGGAACTGTAAACAGGAGAATTGTAAGAGGTACTTATAATGGCAGATAAGAATTTATACGCAACCGGAAGACGGAAAGCAGCCGTGGCACGGGTCTGGGTTAAACCCGGTAACGGTACTGTTACTATTAACAAGCAGCCAATTTCTGATTATTTTAGAAGACAGACCCTTGAGCTGGTTGTGCGGCAGCCCCTTGAAGAGATAGGCCAGCTGGATAATTACGACGTGTTCGCCACCGTGATGGGCGGCGGATGGTCCGGGCAGGCAGGCGCGGTAAAGCTGGGTATTGCAAGGTGTCTTTCTTCACTGGATGACAAGTATCACAAGCAGATGCGTGTTGCAGGCTTCCTTACCAGGGATTCGCGTGTTGTTGAAAGAAAGAAATACGGGCAGAAAAAAGCAAGAAAGAAATACCAGTTCTCAAAACGTTAAAACCATATACGAATCGGAAAAATACGGAAGGGATGCCGGCAAGGGCATCCCTTTTTGCAATTATAGAAAAGATTGAGAGCTGGTTGCAGCCTGTGGTATTTTAATGAAAGAACCTGCGTGTGTGTATATATTATTGACATGTATGCGGGGGCGTTAAAAATTACCATTGAAGAGAGTATACATGGTTACCATATCAACCGTACAGTACAAAGATGGTTATTTACAGGTTCTTCTTGATACCAACGAGGTCTTGTTGATTCCGTACGGTGTATCCGGTATGTTCAATCTTGAGGCGGGAAAAGTTGTTGACCCCCTTGAATATCAGCAGCTAAAAGAAGAATCAGATCGTTTCACCTGCATGCGCAAGGCGTACGATTATCTCGCCGTTCGAAACAGGTCGGCAAACGAGCTGGAGCGGGCCCTGTCCCGAAAAGGTTTTTCGAAGGACATTATCCGTGAAGTTGTCATGGACCTGGAGGACAGGGGATACGTGAATGACTACCAGTACGCCCTGCAGTTTATACGCAGCAAGCGACAGGTGAAACCCGTTGGAGACAACCTGCTTCGGGCTGAACTGAATAAAAGGGGGGTTGACCGGAAACTGGTGGCAAAGGCCCTGAAAAACAGCAGGCAGGATGCGCCTGGCTTTGATGATATTTATTCGCTGGCCATGAAAAAGGCTGAAAGGGTGCGGGCGAAGAAGAACCCGTATGGCAAGGTGTACCAGTACCTTGGGCAGCGGGGGTTTGAATACGATGAGATACAAAAGGTCATGCGACGTCTCAAGGATGATGGACTCTTTGATAACGATTACCAGGACAGTATATAAAAGGGGATTTGACATGTTGACGGTGAAGGACTTACGAAATTCTTATTTGAAATTCTTCGAGGAGCGTGGGCACAGGGTTGTCCCGTCAAGCTCACTTATACCAAAGGATGACCCAACACTGCTGTTTACCACGGCGGGAATGGTGCAGTTCAAGCCCATGTTCGCGGGAACTGTAGACCTGGAATATACACGTGCTGCAACCGTGCAGAAATGCCTGCGAACCAGTGACCTTGAAGAGGTGGGACGTACAAAGCGGCATTGTACCTTTTTCGAGATGCTGGGGAACTTTTCTTTCGGTGATTACTTCAAGAAGGAAGCAATCGAATGGTCATGGGAATACTCGGTGAACGTGATCGGGTTCAAACCCGAAACAATATGGATATCGATATACCAGGAAGATGACGAGGCATTCGAGATATGGAACAAGCATATAGGCGTTCCGGCAGAACGCATTGTTCGGCTGGGTAAAGAGGACAATTTCTGGGGACCTGCCGGCGATACTGGTGCATGCGGACCCTGCTCCGAGCTTCACCTTGACCGGGGAGAAGAATACGGGTGCGGTTCGGCTGACTGCAAGCCGGGCTGTAACTGCGAGCGTTTCATGGAATACTGGAACCTTGTATTCAACCAGTTTTTTCAGGACGAGAATGGTGAATTGACGCCCCTTCCACAGACCGGTATCGATACCGGCATGGGACTGGAACGGCTTGCCACCCTGGTGCAGGGGGTGGATTCCATCTACGATACTGATGAACTGAAGTCGATGGTGAACTTTGTCTGCGAAGAAACCGGAACGAAGTATGAAGCTGATGACGCAACAGCGGTAAACGTCATCGTAGAACACGCAAGGGCGCTTACCTTTGCCATATCCGATGGGGCCTATCCTTCCAACGAGGGGCGTGGGTACGTGCTCAGGCGTATATTGAGACGTGCACTCCGGTACGGACGCCAGATCGGTATCAAGAAGCCCTTCGTGTACAGGATGGTTGACCCCCTTGTTGAGATCATGGGAGACCATTACCCGGAGATCAGGAAAGCCGCCCCCAACGTGAAGGAACTGCTGAAGGGTGAAGAGGAAAGATTCCTTGAGACCCTTGAAAACGGTATGCAGAAGCTGGAAGAGATACTGGCCAACCTGGAAAAAACAGGCAGTGATACCATGTCCGGGAAGGACGTCTTTCTTCTTTATGATACATTCGGTTTCCCGATGGAGATGACGATCGAGATGGCGGCTGAGAAGAACCTGAAGGTTGATACCGAAGGGTTTGAAACTGAAATGGAGAAACAGCGTGAACGTGGTAAGAAGAGCTGGAAGAGCGGGGAATCGGGATACGAAAAGATATTCGAGGAATTGAGCCGGGAGGCCGGCGTGACCGACTTCAGGGGGTATGATGCTGATTATACAGATTCAAGTATAATCATTATGCATAACATGGAGAAAAGGGTCTCTACCCTGAAGGAGGGGGAACGTGGTATAATTGTTACCCCTGAATCCACATTCTACGGTGAAGCCGGGGGCCAGGTGGGCGATCGTGGACTTTTGTACGTGGATGACAATACCGTGTTCGAAGTACAGGATACGAAAAAAATCAATAATACAATAATGCATCTTGGGGTTGTGAAAAAGGGCAGCATGGAAGAAGGTGACAGGGTTACCCTGCAGGTAGATTCCGTGAGAAGAAATCTCACCCGTGCCAACCATACTGCCACGCACTTGCTCCAGGCATCGTTGAAAAACATAATTGGTGAACATGTACAGCAGGCGGGGTCCCTTGTTGAGCCTGACAGGTTTCGTTTCGATTTCAGCCATTTCAAGCAGATGAGTGATGAAGAGATAGGTGCAGTGGAAGACATGGTGAACCGGAAGATATGGGAAAACCTTCCGGTTGAAACACAGGTGCGACAGATCGATGAGGCTATCAAGATGGGTGCAGTGGCGGTGTTCGACGAGAAATACGAGGATACGGTTCGCGTGGTGAAGGTGGACGATTTCAGCATGGAGCTGTGCGGCGGTACCCACGTGGACAATACCGGCAAGATCGGGGTGTTCAAGATACTGCGTGAAGGTTCCCCCGGCGCGGGGATGCGAAGGATCGAGGCGGTCACCCTGAAGGGGATGTACGAGCGTTTTCTTGCACAGCAGAAGATACTGGAACAGCTGACCGCCAGCCTGAACGTGACTGAGCAGGCTGTCCCTGAGAAGGTGCATGACATACTTGAACAGAACCGTGCCCTTGAAAAGGAAATGTCAAAAAAGAAAAAATCAGGGCTGAAAGACGAAGCGGAAAAACTCATACAGGACGGTATAGACGTAAACGGGTTGAAAGTGATTACCGCAACTTTCAAGGATATGAGTGTTGACGAGATGCGTTCCCTGTCTGACATGATACGATCTAAATCGAAGGAGTCAGTACTTTGCCTTGGCTCGGCGGTAAAAGGAAAGGCAATGCTGCTGTGCGCCGCCACGGAACCGGCAGTACAGAAGGGTATAGATTGTAACGCGCTGATCCGTGATATCTCGAAAATAGTAGGCGGTGGTGGTGGCGGCCGCAAGGATATGGCACAGGCCGGGGGTAAATCCCCGGAACACCTGGGAGAAGCAGTACAGAAGTCCGTTGAAAGCATCCGGGGAATGCTGGGATAGAACATGGGCGGCAGTGAAGCTGCAAATACGGACAAGCAGGTGGCCATTGTTACCGGCGGTGCGCAGGGAATAGGGAAGGATAGACATCCTGGTAAACAATGCCGGCTTAATGATACGTAAGCCTGTTGAAACCCTTGAAATAGATGACTGGAACAGGGTTATAGGTACCAACCTCACCGGTGCTTTTCTGTGCGCAAAGCACTGCGCTGCACATCTTCGAAAAAGCAGGGGATCAACAGTCAACATGTGTTCCACAAGGGGGTTTATGTCAGAACCGGATACTGAGTCATATTCAGCATCAAAGGGGGGTATATTCGCTCTGACCCATTCGCTGGCCATTAGCCTGGGGCCGGATATACGTGTTAACTGCGTGAGTCCCGGCTGGATTGATGTATCATCATGGCAGGATCACCTGCAGCACCCTGTCGGTCGGGTTGGAAAACCCGAAGATATTGCCTCTATTGTCATGTATCTCTCGTTCCGGAATGCTGAATTCATAACTGGTCAGAATTTCACTGTTGATGGTGGTGTGACCAGGAAAATGATTTACCTTGAATAAACCATATTACATATAAAAATATCGTATTTTGATATAAAAATTTTACACACCATGAAATTAATTCATTGATTTTATGGTGCCCCCGTATAACAGTGTTACTGTAATGGCCCATGTTCTTATTAATACTGATCAAATGGAGAGTGTTTTATGAGTTTTGAATACGTGAAAACCATGTCGCAATATTTTTATGATACATGTGAAAAGTTCCCTGAACGGCTGGCACAGAAGTTCAATGTGCAACTTCATAACGGGGACAATAACGGTGAGTTCACCTACCAGGAACTGCGTGAGAGGGTAGAGTCAATATCATGCGCACTCATGGAGATGGGATTGAAAAAAGGTGACAGGGCAGGACTTATGGCACCAACCAACCATATATGGACGCAGGTTGACGTGGCCCTGGCAAGCATGGGTGTGGTCAGTGTGACCATATATCCCACCCTTTCCAATAATGAAGTTATTTACATTATGAACGATTCTGCAAGCAAGTTTCTTTTCCTGGGAAGCGCGTCTCTGCTGAAACAGGTAAAACCTGTTCTTGACCAGATGCCGGGGGTGGAAAAGGTCATAGTCCTTGACCCCGCATTCAGGTCAGAGAGTGACTCGATACTTGGCCTGTACGACCTCATCGAAAAGGGTGCGGAGTTGAGAAAGGACAATGCCATACTGGAGAAGTATGAGACCCAGAGAAAAAGTCTTACCCAGAAGGACTGGTTTACCATTCTGTACACGTCTGGAACAACGGGACTTGGCAAAGGGGTTGTACTGGACAACTGGTCTGGTGCATCACGCCTGGAGGGTACAAGGAATTACTTTCATGAATACGAGATGGACATAACCGAAGAGGATGTAACCCTCTGTTACCTGCCCCTTTCACACGTGTTTGACAGGGGATCGTGCGTGTGGCTGGCGCTTCGTGAAGGGGCATGCATATGCTATGCCGACAAGCCGGGTACACTGGTTGAGGACATGCAGAAGTATGATCCAACCTGGATAAACTGTGTGCCGAGATTATACGAAAAGATCTATGTAACCATAAAAGACCAGATGGCAGCCAGCGGTGTGAAGAATAAGCTTTTTAACTGGGCCATGAATATCGGTTACCAGGTGCTTGAATACCGCAGTGACGATCTTGGCCGGTATGATATGCGTTCACACCTCGATATTGGTTCACGCCTGCCGCTGGGACTCAAGTTGAAATACAGGGTGGCAGACGGGCTCATATTGAAGAAGGTGAGGAGACTGTTCGGGAAACGTTTCAGGTTGTCATTCTCGGCAAGCTCAAGCATTGCCCCGGAACTGCTGCGCTTTTACTACGCGGTGGGACTTGCGGTGGTTGAAGGGTACGGGTCAACTGAAAGTTTCAATGCCGCTATTTTGAACCCGCTTACAGCCTGTAAGCCCGGTTACATGGGACAGAACGCCAACGGCAGCCTGAGCCGAGTTGCAGAAGACGGAGAACTGGAACTATCCGGTGCCGGCATATTCAAAGAATATCTGAACAAGCCGGAGGAAACCGAGGCATCCTTCACTCCCGATGGATGGTTCAAGACCGGTGACGTGGTGGAACAGTCACCCGACGGTTATTACAAGTTCGTGGAGCGGAAGAAGGCTATCATCTGTACGGCGGTGGGTAAGAATATTGCGCCTGCCAAGCTTGAAGGCCTTTTCTCTACCAGCAGCGTTGTGGAGCAAATATTTTTCATAGGTGATGAACGCAACTATATTTCGGCACTGGTAGTACCAAGTTTCAACTATTTCATGGACCTGTATAACAAGGAGGGGATTAAATTTGATAAAGGTGCCCTGGTCTACGGCGATATAGGCGGCCTGCAGATATGCGTTGAGGTAGGTGAAGACTTCGTGAACCAGGACAGGCTGAAAGAACTGGTGGATGCCGAGATACGGGAAGTAAATAAGAAACTGGAACGATTCGAGCAGGTGAAGAATTATACCATACTCAGGAATCGTTTTACCGAGGACAATGGCATGATGACGCCAACCCAGAAACCGAAAAAGCGTGTTATTCTCGAAGCTTACAAAGAGGAGATCGAGGATATGTACAAGTAAAGGTTTGGAATTCAACCCTGTCAAAAAAAACGGCACTTATTACAGTGCCGTTTTTTTAAATGGCGTTATTATATTGTGATGCCCGGGGATCACCATGTGCCGGTGTCAAGATACTCATCAATAGCGGCGGCTGCCTTTTTCCCTGCTCCCATGGCTTCAATTACAGTTGCAGCGCCGGTCACGATGTCGCCACCTGCAAAAACACCCTCACGTGATGTCTTCATGGTCTCCTCGTCGGCCTTTATCGTCCCCCACGATGTGGTTTCAAGGTTTTTAGTAGATTTCTGTATTATGGGATTAGGCCTGTTGCCTATGGCAATTATCCCAAGATCTACTGGCAACTGGAATTCGGAATTCTCTACTGGTACCGGCCGTCTCCTGCCGGAATCATCGGGTTCTCCAAGTTCCATTTGAATGCATTCAACAGCTGTCAACTGGCCGTTTTCATCTCCGATAAGCCGGGTGGGATTTGAGAGCAGTTTGAATATTATCCCTTCTTCTTCAGCGTGATGTACCTCTTCCAGCCGCGCGGGGAGTTCCTTCATGGAGCGTCTGTATACTATGTACACGTTCTCACTTCCAAGCCGTTTTGCTGTTCTTGCGGCGTCCATGGCCACGTTCCCTCCACCGAAAACAGCGACGTTCCTGCCCTTGATGATGGGGGTACTGTATTCAGGGAACCTGTACGCTTTCATGAGGTTGGCCCGGGTGAGGTATTCGTTTGCCGTGTATACCCCGGTAAGGTTTTCCCCGGGGATATTCAAAAACATGGGAAGACCCGCGCCTGATCCCACGAATACCGCATCGTATCCATCGTTCAGCATATCATCAATTGTCTCTGACATGCCAATGGCCCTGTTCAGGACGATGTCGACTCCCATTTCGGATAACTCATTGATCTCGTACTCTACGATTGACTTGGGCAGCCTGAATTCAGGGATGCCGTAAACCAGCACACCACCGGGGCTGTGCAGTGCTTCGAAAATGGTTACCGGGTAACCATTTTTTCGAAGATCGCCCGCAACAGTGAGTCCGGCCGGGCCGGATCCTATGACTGCCACCTTTTTCTGCTTGTTGCCCTGTACCCGTGTTGTCTTTCCATTCTCTTTTCCCATTCCCACGTCTGCAATGAACCGTTCAAGGGCACCAATGGCTACAGGTTCATATTTTTTCCCGAGAACGCAATACATTTCGCACTGGGTTTCCTGCGGGCATACGCGTCCGCAAATTGCCGGAAGCGAGTTGTTGCTCTTTATGATGTCATATGATCCTGAAAAATCGCCTTCTGCAATGGCATTGATAAATCCGGGTATGTCAATATTTACAGGGCATCCCTTTACGCAATGGGGATTTTTGCACTGTATACAGCGCCGGGCTTCTGCAATGGCACTCTCTTCAGTAAGGCCCATTGATACCTCGTTGAAATTCTTGATCCTGGCCGGTGGAGACTGTTCTACTGGTTTCTGTCGAGGGATGTCTTTTGACATAGTTTACTCCTTTCCATGTAACTGGCATTCGTGCTCAAAATGGTCCATGCACTGACGTTCTTCATCCCTGTAGGTTGCAAGACGTATCATCAGCTCGTCGAAGTCAACCTGGTGACCGTCAAATTCTGGGCCATCAACACAGGTAAACTGTTTCTCCCCGTTTACGGTTACCCTGCAGCCACCACACATCCCGGTACCATCGATCATTATGGTATTGAGGCTGACCAGGGTCTTTATGTCCAATTCCCTGGTGATCTTGCTGACTGCTTTCATCATTGGAACGGGGCCGACAGCTACTACAAGGTCTACACTTTCAGAGTCTACTACTTCTTCCAGTGCTTCGGTCACGAAGGCCTTTTTCCCGTAGCTTCCATCATCGGTACATACGATTGTCTCATCGCCAACTGTACGCAGTTCTTCTTCCAGTATAAGTATGTCGCTGTTCCTGGCGCCGATAATGTTAATTACCCTGTTACCCGCGTTTTTCATCGCGCTTGCTATGGGATATACGGGAGCAATGCCTATGCCTCCACCAATACAAACGACCGTCCCGTAATTTGTTATCTCTGTTGGGTGTCCCAGGGGGCCGGCTATATCCTGCAGGTGCTCACCGGCATTGAGCATTGACATCTGCCTGGTGGTTTTCCCCACGACCTGGTAGTAAAGGGTAATTGTCCCTTCGTCAGCATTTGAATCGACAATTGTAAGCGGGATCCTCTCCCCGTATTCATCTATTCGCAAAATGATAAACTGGCCTGCCTTCCGGTGCCTGGCCACGTATTCAGCTTCAACGATCATTTTGCCTATATCTTTGGCTACTATCCTGTTTTCCTTTATTAAGTGCACCATGATACTCCTTTTGCGGATAATTTACAGGCAACTCCCCGTGTACTTGAAGAGAGTTGCCTGAAGAATGGCTGTTGGCATGAGTTTTAGACGATGCCGTAGGCAAGCATTGCATTTGCCACCTTGGTGAACCCTGCGATATTGGCGCCCATCACATAATTGCCCTTCTGGCCATATGTTTCAGATGCGTTAAGACATGCACCGTGAATATTACGCATGATGGTCTGCAGCTTATCGTCAACTTCATCCCTTGACCATGAAAACCTGAGACTGTTCTGGGACATTTCAAGACCTGAAGTAGCTACACCACCCGCATTTGCGGCCTTCCCGGGGCCGTATAATACATCGTTGTCCATGTAGATCTTTACGGCTTCAGGTGTGGATGGCATATTTGCGCCTTCTGAAATACAGTAACACCCGTTTTTCACCAGTGCTGTTGCGTTTTGCTCATCTATCTCGTTCTCGGTAGCTGACGGAAAAGCCATGTCGACTTTTATTCCCTCTTCGCGAACAACATCCCATACACTCTTATTTTCGTAGTATGGAACCTTGTACTTGTCAGCGTATTCCTTGATACGGCCACGTCGTACATTTTTAAGATCCATTGCGAACTTAA
Organism: uncultured Leptospiraceae bacterium; assembly: GCA_964345775.1. Classification (GTDB taxonomy): domain Bacteria; phylum Spirochaetota; class UBA4802; order UBA4802; family UB4802; genus M55B154. The sequence continues at coordinate 10,289 of CAYFSO010000014.1, forward strand.
GCTTTTCATCATCAATACCGGCCTCATCAATAATTGTACCACTTGAATCGCTGAAAGAAATAACTTTTCCGCCAAACTGGTTTACCTTTTCTGTGGTAAACTGTGCAACGTTACCGGAACCGCTTACTATTGCAACCTTGTCCTTGAATTCTTTCTGCCTGGTCTTCATCATCTCGGCTGCAAAATATACCGCACCATAACCCGTGGCTTCAGGCCTGATAAGGCTTCCGCCGTAATCCAGTCCCTTACCTGTTAAGACACCAGTATGGTTGTTCATGATCTTTTTGTAATACCCGTACATGAAACCAATTTCACGGGCTCCTACGCCTATGTCACCCGCGGGAACATCGGTATCTGCACCGATATGCCTGTATAATTCACGCATGAAAGCCTGGGTGAAACGCATTACTTCAAGGTCGGATTTACCCTTTGGGTCGAAATCTGAGCCGCCCTTCGCCCCACCCATGGGGAGGGTTGTCAGGGAGTTCTTGAATATTTGTTCGAATCCGAGAAACTTGATAATACCCAGGTTAACTGATGGATGGAAACGAAGTCCTCCCTTGTAAGGACCAATGGAGTTGTTGAACTGAACCCTGAAGCCCCTGTTCACGTGAATATTACCATCGTCATCCGCCCATGGTACTCGAAACATGATAACACGATCGGGTTCAATTATGCGTTCGTAGATGTTTGCTTTTACATATTCAGGATGCTTGTCAACTGTTGGTTCGAGGGAATACATAACTTCTTCAACAGCCTGGATAAATTCCTTTTGTTCAGGATCGGTCTTTTTAACTTTGTCTACAATTTCATTAATAAGTGACATTTTGTGTAGCTCCTTGTTAAGATTAGTTTTACTTATATTAATGTATAGTATTACTAACAATGTAAATAGAAAATTAATGTCAATGGTTTTTGACCAAACGATATAAATCAAATGTTACATCCATGTTAAATTACTCGCATTGCTGAAAGGGGTGAATGAAAGAGCCTGCAGGTTATTTTTTGATGATGGAGCAGATCACCTTCTGTTCCTGGATATCGGACATCAGGTACAGGTCATGTATACCATCATAGATGTTTATTATGCTGGAGTACTTCTGGCCATCGTCAAGAAAAGTGTCAAGCGGTTTGCGATAATTTTCAAGTAGATCCAGGTTGAATATGACATGTTCATCTTCAGGCATGAGAGCGATATAAAATATTTCTGTTTCAACCAGGTCCTGGAAAAAGTGAGTTCCATACGAAAGCTCGGGGATAAAGTCATCGCGCATGAGGGCAACCTCGACAAGTATGGATGTATTGTGTATCTCAGAGAACCGTGCGGGTACACCAAGGGAAGGGGTGGTGGTACCCCAGCGTCCGGGACCCATAAGCATGGTGTGTATATTTTCAGTTTCATGTGACAGCTTGTTCAACCTTCCTATGAACCTGGCAATATCATATTGTTGTGACTGTTTCAGTGACGCATATTTTTGCGGTTCAACGTATATGACGCGGTTAACTGGAAGGACCACGTTACCCCCGAGAAAATGGCCATGCGACATTATGAAGATGTTATTCCCGGGTATGTCATCAGGAATGGGAACCGGTGCTGTTTTCCACTTTGTTTGCTGTGGCCTGCACTGAACGATGTTTATTCGGTAGTTATCATCCTCGGTAAAGTTAACGGTGAACTCGATATCCACCGGGTAATTGTACGCATTTTCAAGCGTTTGCAGTATATTCTTCATCTGTGACGCAAAAGGAGTTGTTTCAGTGAACCGGTCAAAGTCAATGATCCATGACTGTGCACCGGGTGTGCGATGATCCCTCATGTATGATTCAAGTTCGGTATCACGGGTGGCGATCAGGGACATGTTCCGAATATTATTCATGCTGATGAGATCATGTATATGCAGTGTTTTGATGGTGTTGTCAGCTATATCAAGTATATCAATTTCATGCTGGGAATAGTTGCGGGCATCTTCCTGGCTGCCATGTGGTTTCTTCATGGGTCTATCCAGTGATATTATCCTGGGGTAGTCATCTTCAACCCTGTTGACAGCCCGTGTGCCAAGACCGGCCACTAGCCGCAGCATTCCAGCATCAGGATCAATGTCGCTGTCCCACACGAAGGTATTATATGACAGCCCAACGCCTCCCATGTCCGGGTAGAAGTACTGGTCATGATATGAACCTGATACACGTTGCACGAGGAGTCCCATCTGTTCATCCTGCGTGTGCAATCCCCTCTGGTGACGGTATTCAAGGGCCTCGATACCCATGGTACTTGCATATACCATTTTTACCGTGCTTACGAATTCTGCGAACCGTTCTTCGGGTGACCCCTGGTTGACAAGAAAATAACTTTCGTACTTCCCGGCAAAGGCGTTACCGTAGCTGTCTTCAAGTAAACTGCTGGAACGGATAATGATGGGTGACTGGCCATAGTACTCGATTATGTTTTGGAATTTTTGTTTGATTGAATCAGGAAAATTCCCATGAAGCAGCTTTTCGTACAATTGTTCAGCAGCCGTAAAGTATTCACCTTCACTCTTATGCTTCATAAAGAGATGCCACCATCCATTTTGAACAAGGTAGGTGTAGTAGACATCTGACCCGATATAGAAAGAATCATGGGGCTCCATCCTTTCGCGGGTCTCCCTGTCGCAGTTCGCGTTGATTATATTCCTTGCAAGCAGCATACCCACGGTTTTGCCACCGATGTAGCCTGTACCGATAAGCCTGTCTTTCAGCAGAATAAAATCTTCAAGGGTAAAGTATTTTTTTACAAGTTCAAGTATCCTTTCATCACGGCTGAGTATTGCCCGGGAAATACTGTTGTGCAGGTTGTCAATATCTTCTCTCGATGTTGGATGTTGAAGCGCCTCTTCAACTTTCAGAAACATCCTGTCCCAGTAATCCAGGTTCCTTAACGTGCTTTCCGATCCTTGTTTCTGTATATGGGTGATCAGTCGTGTCACATCAACGCTGTCGGTGATGGGTCTCAAGGTATCTTTTTTGAGAAGATGGGGGAAGAACATGGTTGTTGAAAACCTCTGCCAGACCTTCAGTGGATGCACGTAGAGATACCCGTCAGAATTATAGACGTTTAACAGCAACTGGGTGGTTTCACGTATTGCCGCTATGGTGTTGAAGGAAATGGTATTATGCATGAGAGAAAAGTAGGCGATGGTGTCAAGGTCGAACAGGTAGGGGCATATCACCATGAAGAAATTACCTATCATCAGGTCATTGACCCAGGCCAGGTGAAGATCGGAAAGGGAGTCGAATACGTAATAAACTCCCTTTCCTTCCCGGCTTATGATGTTGTATATGCCTGTGGTGAAAGACTCAAATCCCCCATGGGCATCCAACTTGTACATTATGCTGCACTGGTTCTCACTGAGAATGGGTTCATGTTCGGCAAACCTGATGTAAACCACGCGGTTTTTTTCGTTCAGTGCCTTTTTGGCAAAGGGGACGGCGAAACGCCTGTAATCATCAAGATTATCAACCTGCCATACAACATTGTCACCGATCCTCAGTCCGTTTAAAACGCTGTCCAGGTTGGGAATCCCGGTTGATTTGCTTTCTAACCTCTGCATACTGTTTTTCCTTTTACTGGAATTACTTTCTTAATAATTGGCCCCGTCAAGTAGAATCCTGTCTGCCTCTTCCCGGTATGCATCCATAACATATGATATGCCTGAGACCTTCGCGGCTTCCTCGGTCAACGCCATGAGGTCATGCCGGCCTACGGTTGCCGTTTTAAAGTTCCTGCTTCCCGCCATGATCTGCTGCAGGCCAATCCGGAGTTTCTGGCTGAAGGTATATATGCCGATTGCGCCAAGTGGCAGCTTGTCAACCTCGGCACCATACTTGTCCCGCAATTCTTCGTATGTTTCGAAAATTTCTTCTTTTGTGGAACCATACATGGCAATGTTTTTTGGAAGTTTGTCATCCTTTAGCCACATCTGAATATTTTTTCCTACCATCCCAGGTATCATGAGAGCCCTGCCCATGCATACTGCCTTGAAGAATGGTGCACCCATGGCCAGTACCTTGAATATATGGTCCTCGGTTGAGAATCCACCTGCCATGGCAAGATCGGGAACCCACATACCCTTTGCGGTCAGTTTGCGTACCATCTCATATGCCATGCTCTGAAGGTAGAAGGTCGGGACTCCCCATTCTTCCATCATCCTCCAGGGGCTCATGCCGGTACCACCGGGTGCCCCGTCGATTGTCAGCAGGTCTATGCCGGCTTCTGACGACCATCTCAGGGCTGCCGCCAGCTCCTTTCTGCCATACGCACCGGTTTTCAATGTAACCCTTTTGGCTCCCAGTGCACGCAGACGTTCCACCTCCTGTAGAAAATCGTCCTTGTCGATAAAGCCAAGCCTGGAGTGCCTTTCAAATTCTTTAATTGCGCCTGACTTGAAGGCGGCCTGGTTTCCCTTGGTAGTTGGATCCGGGGTTACGATATAGCCGCGATTCTTAAGCTCTACCGCACGGTCAATATCATTGACCTTGATCTCGCCCCCGATGCACTTGGCCCCCTGGCCCCATTTGAGCTCTACTGTTTCAACGCCAAGTTCACCGATCACGTATTCTGCTACTCCCAGCTTGGTATCTTCAACGTTTAGCTGTACTATAATGTCTCCAAGGTCGTTCTTGTATTTTCTGAAGGTCTCAACTCTTCTTTTCATTTCGGGGGATCTGGTGACCTTGCCATTACTGTCAACTTCCAGTTCTGGATCAACGCCGCATACATTCTCGCCACATACAATGGCAATGCCTGAAATGGCGGCACCAATGGCGAAGTGCTCCCAGTTGTTCATGGCGATATCTGTTGAACCAAGAGCACCCGTGAATAAGGGGATATCAAGCTTGACCCTGTTCCTGTTACCTATCCAGGTCTCGGTTGCCACCTCGGGAAATCTGGCTGTTTCAGGGCCTGGATCTAAAAGACCCTTTGCCCCCGCAGCATACCCTTGAATATTGAGGTGGGAGTAATCTACTGGATAGTCCTTATCAGCACCGGCAGTTACTTCTCCAAAGGGTCCCGGGTATAACACATCGCGGCCCCTCATTGTTGCCTGAAATATTTCACAGTTCCCAACACATCCGTCAACACATCGTGCACATATGCCGGACTGGGGCGTTATGTTCCGTGACCTGTTTGTAGACCTGGTTGCATCGTTCCCATTTGGCCTTTGTAAGTTTCCCATAGCAATTCTCCTTTTGTTTAGTAGCACTAATAATATATGTAAGTATAGCTATATATGATAAGCATTTATTAGTGCTTACAATATATTATATATTTATTTATTGTAGCTATACATTTTTATAAATATTTACATTATTTTACATGGTTGTAACAATTCACAATGTTTTCTTACGAAAAGTGTGTAGTGAATGTCGTTCTTAATTTACTTGACTGAGACTTGAAATGCTGGAAGCTTATACAGGTAACAGTAAGAATACCATAAGGTGGACCAGATGAGTAATAAAGCACCAAGGCAGAAAATGCCTGAACAGGACCCAGATGTAAGAAGACGAAATTTCCAGGAAGTACCACTTGGTTATGATGAGAAAACCGCCATCATTGAAGCCGAGCGTTGCCTTCAGTGTAAAAAACCTACCTGCATGGATGGATGCCCGGTGGCCATAGATATTCCGGCCTTTATACTGTCCATAGCAGAAGGCAGATTTCTTGAAGCTGCAGGGATAATCAAGGATACGAATGCACTTCCCGCAGTGTGTGGACGGGTGTGCCCACAGGAAGACCAGTGTGAAGCCCTGTGCGTACTGGGTAAGAAATTTGAACCCGTGGCCATCGGGAGGCTTGAACGGTTCGCGGCGGACTATGAAAGGGATCGGGAGCATCTCGCGGCTCCAAAGATCGATGAAGCGAAGAATAAGAAAATAGCTGTAATCGGCTCGGGTCCTGCGGGACTTACTGCTGCCGGTGAACTTGCCCGGATGGGATATAGTGTTACCGTGTTCGAGGCGCTTCACAAGGCTGGAGGTGTTCTTGTGTACGGCATCCCGGAGTTCAGGCTACCCAAAGATATCGTACAGTACGAGATAGACCAGCTCCGTTCAATGGGGGTTGAACTGGTGTTGAACAGGGTGATCGGCTCTGCAGAGACGGTGAATGATCTCCTGTCACAGGGGTTTGAAGCGGTATTCATTGGCAGCGGTGCAGGACTACCCATGTTCCTGAACATCCCGGGTGAAAACCTGCAGGGTGTGTACACCGCAAACGAGTATCTTACGCGGGCCAACCTCATGAAGGCGTACCGCTTTCCCGAGTACGATACACCCATTGTGAAAGGTGAACGCATTGCCGTTGTGGGCGGCGGTAACGTGGCCATGGATTCTGCCAGGACCGCCCTTCGTCTTGGCAGCAGGGACGTGTATCTCATTTACAGGAGATCACGGGAAGAGATGCCCGCCCGTGATGAAGAGATCCATCACGCGGAGGAAGAGGGAATCCATTTTCAGCTGCTTACCAACCCGGTACAATTTATTGGCGATGAAGACGGCAGGATCAAGTCGGTGGAATGCATACGCATGGAGCTGGGTGAACCGGATGCCTCGGGCAGGCGGCGTCCCGTACCCATTGAAGGGTCGGAGTTTACCATAGATATTGATGTGGCTATAATTGCCATCGGGAACGGCCCCAATCCACTGATACCTTCTACAACACCGGGACTGGAAACCAACAAGTGGGGCAATATCAACGCCGAAGATGATTCCATGAAGACATCAAAGAAAGGGGTGTTCGCCGGTGGCGACATCGTGACTGGCGCTGCCACGGTAATTGAGGCAATGGGTGCCGGAAGAAATGCAGCCTTTGCAATACATGAATACCTTGAAACGGGTAAATGGTAGATACTACAACAGGAGCGGCGCATGAAACGATCACGTGTCACTGAACTCATAAACTCAGATTCAAACGGTTACCAGGTGCTGGCACGGGGGTGGGTGCGGACAAGAAGGGAATCAAAGGAATTCTCGTTCCTCGAGATCAATGATGGTTCATGCATGAAGAACCTGCAGGTGGTGGTGCCTGCAGAAGCTGAAGGGTATGATGCGATGCCCAGGATCACCACGGGGGCAAGCGTGGAGGTAGAGGGAGGGCTTGTTGAGTCTCCGGGTAAGGGACAGAAAAACGAGGTACAGGCATCAAGGGTAAAGCTGATCGGGGAGGCCGACCCCGATTCATTTCCGCTGCAGAAGAAACGCCATTCGTTCGAGTTTTTACGTGAGATCGCCCATCTCAGGCCCCGCACCAATACATTCGGTGCGGTGTTCAGGGTACGTAATGTCCTCTCCTATGCCATTCACCGCTTTTTCCAGGAAAAGGGTTTCGTGTACGTGCATACGCCCATCATAACCGGAAGTGACTGTGAAGGCGCCGGTGAAATGTTCAGGGTGACCACCCTGGACATGCAAAACGTACCAGGGGTAGACGGACGGGTTGACTACAGCCGCGATTTTTTTGGTGACCAGGCCGGGCTTACGGTAAGCGGCCAGCTTGAAGGCGAAATGCTGGCACTGGCCCTTGGTGATATATATACATTCGGCCCCACCTTCAGGGCTGAAAACTCCAACACCACAAGGCACCTTTCGGAATTCTGGATGGTGGAACCTGAGATGGCCTTTGCCACCCTGGAGGATGATTATGCCCTTGCCGAGGAATTTCTGAAATACGTTTTTTCATATACCCTGGAACATGCTGCTGAAGACATGGAATTTTTCAATGCCAGGATACAGAAGGGGATCATTGACACACTCACCCATATAATTGATACACCATTTGAAGTAATGGATTACACCGAGGCGGTAAAAATGCTGGCTGCTTCGGGTGAAAAATTCGAATTCCCGGTTGAATGGGGAAATGACCTGCAGACAGAGCACGAAAGATGGCTTACAGAAAAAAAGTGTAAAAAACCCGTGGTGGTTGTGAATTATCCCCGTGATATCAAGGCATTTTACATGAAAATGAATGACGATGGCAAAACTGTACGGGCAATGGACGTACTGGTGCCGGGTGTAGGTGAGATAATTGGAGGCAGTGAACGGGAGGACCGGCTGCAGGTGCTGGAAGAGAGGATGAAACAGATGCAGCTGGAACCTGAACAATACTGGTGGTATCTTGACCTGCGCCGATTCGGTTCTGCTCCCCATGCAGGTTTCGGGCTTGGTTTCGAGCGAACGGTACAGTTCGTTACCGGCATGCAGAATATACGTGACGTTATTCCATTTCCAAGGACACCGGGCAATGCCAGATTTTAAGAAGAAAACGATACCCGCGGTAACAGTATCACTCATCATTCCTGGAATGATGTTCTTCCATGGTTGTGTGACACCGGGGCAGAAGCATGCACCGCTTCCGCCAGCATCAAAGCGCAGGGTTATTAAAAGGATCCCCTGGCAACTGACGGTGCAGCCGGGAACCGAGGTGAATGTATTCATAAACGGCATGAATAAGGAGTATACCTGGCTGTCACGGGATAAATCCATGCGAACACTTCAGCTTGTGGTACCCCTTTACGGGGATGGTCTTGGCTTCGACCTGAAGGTGACCGGGAAAGGCTTTCATGAATACACAACAAGAATAGAGCTGCAGGGTAAGGATAAAAGGTACCTTGAACAGCCCCGGTTTGTTGCACTTGACCGGCTTAACAGCAGTCACAGGTTTGCACATTACTGGAGAACAGGCAGCCAGCCCAAGAGTGTGAGGTTCATTGATGCCCAACGGGTTGCGGTTCCCCTGTTAAACGATACCGGTATCGATATTATCAATATACATACAGGAAAAACAGTACGTATTGCCCCCCCGGAAAGATTTTCCCGTAAAGAGGGATTCGTGGAAAGCCTGGTTATCCAGGACAGGGACGAGCTGTGGGTATCGCAGATGAATACCGGTTCACTGCACGTGTTTGATATTGATACCCTTGCATATAAAAAGACCATAAAGACAAAAGGTGTGTGGGGTAAGGTCATTATCCATGACCCCCTTCGCGACAGGGTATATTTTTCCAACTGGGAGAGTAAGAATATCTCTGTAATAGATGCGAAAAAATACATTGAGCTGTACACCATGCCGGTACAGGGCGTTCCCAGGGGGATGGCCCTGTCAGAAGACAAGAGTTTTCTGTACGTATGCCAGTACGGGAGGTACAGCGATGTTGACAGGAAAGGGCAGTTGGTAAAAGTCTCCCTGGACAACAATTCCATTACTGCTTTCTTCGGTAAAGACGGTGCCAAGAGGCACGCAGTCCCCGTGTATGAAAAGAACCTGTTGTTTGTTTCTGACATGGCAAGGGACCAGGTGATACCCTATAACCTGAATACCAACCGTTCAATGGGGGCAATAAAGGTATATGATCATCCCAATACCATAGCCCTTACACCGGACAAAAAACTGCTCTACGTATCCTGCAGGGGTAAGAACAACCCCAAAAGTTACCTCATCAAGGGGTATGACCTGGGCAGGATTTTCGTCATCGATACAGCTAACATGAAAGTTGTTGAGCAATGGGAAGGGGGTAACCAGCCTACCGGTTTAGACGTATCTCCTGATGGAAAATACGTGGTGTTCTCTGATTTCCTGGATGATGCCATCAGGGTGTACCGGAGAGTGAAACCATCTTCTCCTTGACATAATGTAATTTCTGCATTCTAATCCAGTTTCGTAATAATATATAAGAAATGAAGGGAGTTTTGACCGATGAAAATGGCCATTGGATCGGACCATGCAGGTGTGGGTTTAAAAAAGTTTTTGCAGGAAAGTATAACGGAAGTAGAATTCATTGACGTGGGTACTGACAGCGAGGAATCATGTGATTACCCGGATTATATCAGGCTGGTGGCAGAAAAAGTACAGAACGGGGATGTTGATGCCGGCATAGCCATATGCGGTACAGGAATTGGTGCCAGCCTGGTGGCCAACAAGCACAGGGGCATTCGTGCCGCATTATGTACCAACGAGTTTATGGCAGACATGTCACGTCAGCATAATAATGCCAATGTGCTGGTGCTGGGGGCCAGGGTTGTTGGTATTGACCTTGCCCTGCGAATAGCCAGAACCTTCATTAAAAGTGAATTTGAAGGGGGAAGACATCAAAGGAGACTGGACAAACTTGCCGATATAGAAAGTAACCAGTAATCCAATTTTAAGGACGTGCGGCATGAACCCATTCATGAAAAAAAGTATTATCCCTGTCATTATCATGGCAATCCCCCTGCTCATGTCACTTACCCACGAACAGACAAGAAAAATTACCTTTGGCCATAAAAACCTGGACCTGTTCAATGCGCGTGAAGTGGATCGCCCGTCGGGGAAGAAAGGATATACCCTTGCTGACATAGCGTATTCGGATACCACCATGCCCCTTCTGACCGACCTGCTTGTAACCTTTGATACACCTTCGCATCAGCTGGTACGTGATGATATGCATCATTACAGGATCACCGGTGCGTCTTACCTTTTTTCCGATCAGAAAACAGCACTGGGAAAGGGATGCGGCAGGTTCTTCAAGGATGATCACGGGCTTACACTGCAGACCGATAAAAACCTCTGGCTTGGTAATTGCAGCGACCTTGGGTCTTTCTCCATAGAGTTCAGGGTGTTGATCAACAAGCGTAACAATAACGGGGTCGTTTTTTCCCGGGTGGGATATTCAAGCGGGAGAAAGAACGGTATTGAGATCGTATGTGAGGGGAATACCCTGGTCGCACGGTTCCACGGCGTTTTCTGGAACCTCGATGGCCGCCCTGTTGACGTGACACTGCAGAGAACACCCAAACTGGACGAGGGCACCTGGTATCATTTTGCCGTATCCTTTGACAGGCTGTCAGGAAAATTGTCATCATATATCAACGGTAAAGAACATGAATCAGTGTTTGTTTCAAATCGGGGCGAACCATACGTAAACGTCTACCGCCCGGCCTTCGTATGCGAAGATCTGCCACCTGTAATAATAGGCAAAGATTTTTACGGATGCATAGATGAATTCAGGGTGTCGTACAGGTACTACGAAAATCTTAAGAAATCAACCGAGATGGCCGAAACCCGGTACCGGCAGTCCGGGATGATCGGCAGAATACCGGTAAACCGGGAAGGCGTGGTTACCAGCCCGGTATATTCATTTCCCTCAACGGGAACGATGGTGAAACTCTTCAAGTGGGAAGAAGAGCTGCCTGACCATACATTTGTATGGATGGAATTCCGCATATCTGACCGACTTTTTAAAAAAGATGACAAGAGTCCCAGGTGGTACCGTATAGAGAACAACCAGCGAAACATTTACCTGAAACAGGTGAACGGGCAATACCTCAGGGGTAAATATTACCAGTGGCGGGCCCACCTGATAGGATCACCTGAAGGGAACAGGGCACCGGTTATGACAGATGTGCAAATGAAGTACCAGCTTGATGTGGCACCTGATCCACCATCATTTCTTGAGGCAAAGGCTCATGGGGACCGTCATGTGGTGCTGCAATGGAAAAAGAACGTGGAACACGATATGCTGGGGTATAAGATCTATTACGGGGTTCGACCGGGGAAATACGATGGTGTACTTACTGTAATTGATGGTACCCCGATAACCAACAAACTGGCAGGTGACGAAAATCATGTTACCGTGAAGGTGACCAATGATGTAATAGAGGAGAACCGTTCACTTGACCATTCAGGAATTTTAAAGTATCCATTACTTAAGAACGGTGTACTTTACTTTTTCAGTGTTACGGCGTATGATACGTATAAACCGTGGACGCCTCATAACCATGAATCTGATTATTCGAAGGAGATATCCGTGCGGCCTTTTGCGGGTTCAGAAATAACACAATAGACATGGCGGTGCTGTAATGGAAAACACCTTTTATACACTGGCGCAGATGCACAACAGTCTTGTGAAGTTCCCTTCCCTGCAGAATGTCTCTCCCTCCGCAATCCTTGACGGAATTGATTTCTTTGCCGATGTTGATGAATCCATCATAACAGGTATTACCGACCTTGCCATTATTGCCGAGTACAGTGCCGGAAGCCTTATTTGCCGCCATGGTAAATTTAACGAGTGGCTGTACGTGATCCTCAAGGGAGAGGTTCGTGCCATAATCCCAACACCGGATGATCCGCGGTACGAGTTATACAGGATCGGAAGAGGGGATTTTTTTGGTGAGGATATCCTGTTCAGTTCTGAACCAAGGGAGAGTTCAATATTCGCGGTTGATGACGTAACGGTTATCGCACTCTCCGAGAAGGCCATAAGGGAAATAGTCTCGCATTCGCAAAGGGTAAAGGGCCTGCTTGACCAGGCATATATTGACAGGAAACTGAAAAATGACCTGCGAAGTGTTCCCATATTTACCAGCCTTGATGAATCGCTCTTTAACGCGGTCTTGGAAAAGGTTGAACTTGTCAACCGTGAAGAGGGAGAGGAGATATTTCGGCAGGGAGACCCGGGTGACTCGTTTTACCTGATACGGGACGGGGAGGTGAAGGTGTACAGGGAGGTGAAGGGCAGTGAGACCCTCATCTCCATCCTGGCCGAGGGACAGTTTTTCGGTGAAATGTCCCTTCTCCTTGATGATACACGAAATGCAACGGTACGATGCAGTAAGAACTGTGACCTGGTAAAAATATCCAGTGCCGATTTTCTCGATATAATCCGGAAAGATCCGAAAATGTACGGTGAATTGCAGGAAGTGGTCAAGGCCCGCAAACAGAACCGTGATGATGTGCTGAAAAACCCGCAGCTGGCAGTGATTACCCGCAAGCTCCTTGACCTGAACCGGGATATCAATCATCATCTTGACATCCTCTCCCAGTGTACCGTGGATACTGACAATGGCAGTGCCCTCCTGGCCACACTGCCGGGTTCACGATATCCTTACGTGTACCCGCGGGACAGCGCGTGCGCATCACGTTTCCTGTACAAGCTGACAACCAGCTCCCTCAAGTCGGGGGAGATCGCCTTCAGGCTGCTTGGAGAAATAAGCAGGTTCATACTCCACTGCCAGAGGGAAGACGGCTACTGGGGCCAGCGTTATGGTATAGACAATTCTGACAAGGGTATATACCGCCAGGAGGACAACGTTGCCCATGGTGTGAGCATTCTGTGCAGGTATCTCCTGGCAGCAAAACACCGGCAGGTGGATATACAGGACGTAGAACGGATGATCGATGCCATTGACAGGGGATCGGCCTACGCGAGGAAGCACTATTACAGGAACGAGATACACCTTTTCTATTCTACCACCTCCATACATGAATCAGCAATTGAAGAGGGATATTCCATCTGGGTGAACTACGCGTACCTGCTCATGCTTCGCCTGATACGGGAAGTTGGCCTGGCCTACGGGGTGATTGACAGGTTTGCAGAAGAAATGGAGTTGAAGGACGGGTTCGAGGCCATCATAGAGAACGTGTTTACCATGTCAGAACGGTTTGTCCGCAGGCTGAAGCCTGATGGTGTGACGGATCTCAGGCCGGATATTACCCTGATGAGTCCCTTTTTCTTTGGCACGGGAATGGGTACACCTTTTTTCCAGGATTCACCTGTTTTTCAGAATACAATTAAGTTCATAGAGCAGACGCTGTGGGACCCGGATCTTGGCATGTTGCAGCGTTACCTCCCATTTATCGAGGACCCGCATACACATATACACGCCGGTAACGGACCCTGGCTGCAGTATACGTCAATGCTTGCCCAGTACTATTATTTTACGGGAAATATCGAAAAAGGAGATACAATACTAAGTATAATAGACGAGTACGCGTCCCGTGAAGGCTACCTGTGCGAGCATTTGACAACCGCGGAGCGGTTTTACGAGTTCAAGCGGTTAGAATGGCTCCCCGGAAATGACTTCGACAAGGAGTTTGCCCTTGACATACTGGTGCCGGGTATTACGTATGATCTTATCGTTGAAGAGCTCAACCACATGAAGAACGCGTATGATGAGATTGACAGGAAGATCATGACGCAGAAAGATGATAAATACCTTACCTTCGCGCTTCCGCTCATGTGGTCTCACGCTGAGTATGCCATGGCACTGATGATGCGTGTAGAAAGTGAACTGGCCACTCTACAAAATTCGAAATAAAACAGCGATTGTTATTACATTATGGATGTTGTGAAAAAAAAACTGGATATACAGAGTCCGTTCAGGGAAGAGGTTCGTACCGTTAACCGCGTGTTGCGGGAAAAGGGATACCAGTGCTACCTGGTGGGAGGATCTGTTCGTGACCTGCTGCTTGGGTTTGACGTATACGATTTTGACTTTGCCACCAATGCAAAACCTGAGGAAGTATCAAAACTTTTCAGGCGGGTTATTCCTACCGGGATCAAGCATGGGACGGTAACCGTCCTCATGAAAAATGGTACATACGAGATTACCACCTACAGGTCAGATGGAACGTACCTTGACGGCAGGAGGCCTGAAAAGGTTCATTTTTCCGATACGCTGGAAGAGGACGTGTTACGGCGGGATTTTACCATCAACGGGCTGGCATATGATATTTCTGAAGAAAAGATAATAGATCATGTTGAAGGGATGAACGACCTGGAAGGGGAGCTTGTCAGGACAATAGGGGATCCCGTGGATCGGTTCTTTGAGGATGGTCTCCGTACCTACAGGGCCTGCCGGTTCGCGGCAAAACTGAAATTCAAAATAGACGAAGATACCCTGAAGGCCATACCCGAAACCCTGCATATAGCGGAAAAGGTTTCGGTTGAACGGATAAGGGACGAGATCATGAAGATGCTGGAAGCAGAGATCCCGTCAATTGGACTGGAATACCTGCGGCAAACCGGCCTTATGGAGCTGTGCCTGCCTGAACTGGCCGCAGCGTACGGTGTTGAACAGAACAAGTACCACCTGTTTGACGTGTACTATCACAGCCTGTATTCCTGTGATTCAGCCCCCCAAAGCAAGCCCCTCCTGCGGCTGGCTGCCCTGCTGCATGATATTGGCAAGGTGCCAACCAGGAGAATGGGAGATGACGGGGAATACACTTTTTACAACCACGAGGTGGTTGGCGCGAGGATGACCCGTAAACTGATGCGGCGCCTGAAGTTCTCGAACGAGCAGGTGCAGACCGTTATCAACCTGGTCTCCAATCACATGTTTCACTATACACCGGAATGGACGGACGGGGCGGTAAGGCGTTTCATGAGAAAGGCGGGGCTTGAAAACCTGGATGATCTCTTTGAACTGCGCATGGCCGACAGGGCCGGTAACGGTATGCGGGAAGGCCTTCCTGAACCCATTAAAAAGCTTCGAAAGCGTATTGATCACATCATCGAAGAGGAGAACGCTTTCACTGTTAAGGACCTTGATATAAACGGGAACGACCTCATGCGTGAGTTTAACCTGAAACCGGGACCGGTTATCGGCCGGGTGCTGAACGAATTACTTGAACAGGTGCTTGATGAACCCGGCCTCAACCGTTATGACATACTGATGGTTATGACACAAAAAGTGCTCGAGGATATGAACCACCAGGTAAAGAACTGAAATAATTACTGCGCTATCTTTCCCGCGGCGTCAAGCACGTCAACCCTGTATGTCCCGGGGACCTCTTTTCCTGCCAGCTTGTAAACGCCAAGTGAGAATTCTTTTGACTTTCTGCAGTCCCTGATAGCCTGCACCGGGTTTTTCTGGTTCATGGAATCCCTGGCTTTTTTCAGGTTGCGATAGGCCAGCTTGAAGTACTTGTCTACCTTCGGTTCATCAATGTGATCAACCAGCTCTTCGGCAACCTGGTCATTTACCTCCTGGGTGCGCTGGATGTACTTTTTCGCAAGGTCCACGTACAGGTTGTACTGCATTTTCAGGTACTGGTTGTATGTTTCAACGGCTTTCTTGAACCTTGACTGGGTGATCTTCAGCTTGCCAATCTTCAAAAGACGCTCCGCCTTCGCGAAACGTTCCTTCTCTGACGTGTCCCCGAAGTTTTTCACGCATACTTCAAGATGCTTGACCTCCTTTTCGCATCGCTCACGAAGCATCTTCGCGTCGGACATGTCACTTGCAAAGAGTGGTATTGCCATCAATGAAGTACAGATCATGCAAATTATGAAATAGAAACCACGTGTTTTCATGAATGCCTTTCCTCCTGGATATATTTTATCTTTTACCGGTTATCAGAAATATTCAGGCAATATGGTTTTGAGCTTCTTCTTCTGTTCCGGGTTTTGATGCTCTGGTGCAGTTATGACCGCAAATCTGGATGCTTCAGGGCAGCCGCAGTCCTTCTTGCTGCCGAGCAACGGGAGTATCTCGCTGATCAGGGACCTGGCGTTATCGGCGTTCCTGGTGAGGTTGGCAACAACCATGTCAACCGTGACATGCTCCTCGTCCTCTTTCCAGCAGTCATAATCGGTGCTCATGCAGATGACAGTATAACATATCTCTGCTTCACGGGCCAGCTTTGCCTCGGGCAGGGTGCTCATATTTATGACGCCCGCTTTCCATGAACGGTACAGGTGACTTTCGGCCCTGGTAGAAAATGCGGGGCCTTCCATGCATACAAGTGTCTCACCGGTATGCATAACGATTCCCAGCTTTTCTGCCACCCCGGGGATGATCTGCTGCATCCTCTGGCAGAATGGATGGGCAAAAGCCACGTGCCCTGCAACCCCGTCCCCAAAAAAGGTTGATACCCGTGTTTTCGTGCGGTCAATGACCTGGGCTGGCAGAACAAAATCAAGGGGGCGAATATCTTCTTTAAGGCTTCCCACCGCAGAAAAGGCCAGGATCTCTTCTACACCCAGCATTTTCATCGCGGCAATATTGGCACGGTTGTTTATTTCATGCGGCATAATGAAATGACCCCTGCCATGCCTTGGAAGAAAAGCCGTTTTTACGCCGCTGACATTCGCTATGGTAATGGCGTCAGAAGGAGCTCCCCACGCGGTGTCCATCTTCACTTCTTCGATGATCTCAACACCTTCCATCTCGTATAAACCGGATCCGCCAATGATGCCAACTGATGCTTTTTTCACGATATGCTCCTTTTGATCTGAGAGTAATAGGTTAATGCAAATGTAGCGGGTTATGCGGATGTAGTGCAAGTATATTTTCAAAAGCCCGTTTCGCCGCGGGAAGCGAAATTGTACAGCATTTGCCTTATCTCGGCGATATCGAAGGGTTTTTTAATGTACCCGAAAGCCCCTTCACGGTCTACGATGTCCTTGATCTGGTCTTCCTGGAATATGCCGGTGATAAATATTATTTTCAGGTGGGGTTTTTCCCCGTGGATATGCCTGAACGCTTCGATACCTGAAAGCGCGGGCATGGACACGTCCATGAATACCAGGTGGTAATCTTTTTCGAGACAGGCATCCCTTGCCTTGACCCCGTTGGTGGCGAAATCCACGTTCCCCACTTTAAGCGAACGGAGCAATGTGCCGAACAGTTCACGTATGGCATCATCGTCATCGGCAACAAGGATGCTGAGGTTCTGCAGGTCGTTTTGACCGGGCTCATCCATGATGCTGTTATCAGCAAAGTAAGAGGTTGTGTGTTTTGGAAGCGTAACCACAAATTCTGTTTCCTGGCCGGGAATACTGGTAAAATACAGTTTCCCCCTGTGCTGTTCAACTATGTTTCTCGAGATGGAAAGCCCCATGCCCGTTCCAACGATATTCAGCCTGCCGCCCTGCTTGGTGGTAAAAAAGGGATTGAAGATCTCATCGGAAATGACAGGGTCTATCCCTGTCCCCGTATCATGAAATCGTACTATTGCGCTGTCATCACTCTCTTCCACTGTAATGGTAATGGTGCCGTTTCCTTTCAGTTTAATTGCATGCACGGCATTCAGCATAAGGTTGAGGAATACCTGCTGCATCAATGCCCGGTCAACCATTACCTGCGGTGTGTTCTTGAACCTCCGTACCAGGATAATGTCATCTTTAAGAAGTATCTTCTCCTGAATTTTCAGGATCTCCTCGAGCATTTCGGTCATATCGCATCTTTCCTTCTCCTTTATCTCTTTCTGACTGAGCATGGAAAGATTGCGGAGTATGGTAGCTCCCTGTTCGGTCATTTTTTCTATCACCGACATGGCTTTCCTGGTGGAATGAATGTCATCGAGATTGTTGACGGTATACTGAACGTATCCCCTGATGCTGGTGAGAATGTTGTTGAACTCGTGGGTGATCCCGGAAGCAAGCTCCCCGATGGCAGAGAGTCTTTCGGAAAGTAAAAGCTTGTCCCACAGCTTCCTGGTTTCGGTGATGTCCCTCCACAGGATCTGGTGGAAACGCTTATTATCGATAAAAAGGATGCTGATGTGTATTTCAAGCGAGCGGTACTGGTCGCTCATGGTGATGCCGGTAACCTCAAGGGATTGTTTTTCCTGGTAATTGCGAATGACCCTGGAAAGTTTTTTCCAGTCCTCTTCAACCAGCAGATCGATGAAATGAATGTCCGTAACGAATGTGGTTGGAGGATACCCGAAAATATCGAGGAAGGACTGGTTAATGTACAATACCTGGTCTTCAGACGAAAGGGTAAGTCCGTCAGGCAGGTTGTCTACCAGTGTCCTGTACTTGTGTTCAGACTTTATGAGCATCCCCTCGGTTTTTCGCTGCTGGGTGATGTTGATACCCACAAGGAGGTACGCCTCGATGCTGTTATACAGTGATATCTGTTCACCCGTGATCAAAAGATCGAACTGTTGTCCTTCGAAGTTGAATTCGAGTTCTATCTCCCGCTGGTCGCTCTGACCCTGTATGGCATTGAAGAGGGAGTCCAGTTTTCCCGGGGTATGGGTCAACTCGTGGATCTTTTTACCATACAGCAGTTTTTTCACATTCTGAAACTGGGTGAGGTATTGCCGGTGCAGCTTGAAGTATATAATATTGCCCGCCCGGGTTGTCACACAGATAACTGTTGGATGCAGTTTCATCAGCGCATTGAACATGATGTTTTTGGAGAGAAGCCTGTATATGGTGCGGGACAGGAAGCTTTCTGCCGTGTAAATAAGGGCGTTAAGAGGAGTTGACGGGTGCGTATCGCTTTTCCCGTCGTGCCCGTTCAGGGAAATAAACCGTGGAATAGTGGCACATTCTATTACCCCCAGTATACCCGCATCCACGAAACGTTTTTTGAACCTGGACGAGACAACGAAATCAGTTGCAAAAATGATATTGGTATTGCCGGGAAACCTGTCGGCAATATTGCGCATCATTTCCATGGTGTCGGTTATGGTAAATATGCTGATGGGTACCACGATGCAGACGGATGCATCAGGAGGTATCTCATCGCTGTCACTTATTACCGCGTACTGAACGCCGTTTTTGCTGAGAAACTGTTCAAGTGACCTGTGCAGGGTGCTGTCGGTCTTTAAAAAAATGACCCTGTCTATGGCCAGTGTATGAAGAAAATCCCGTATCATGTCTCCCGGACTAAATGGTCAATGTGATCACAACTATATTGCAGTTCAGTCAATTGTAACTGCTGTGCGTGCCAGTTCAATGCTTTTTTACAAAATACCAGGAATGTGTACATTCAATTAGAGATTCGGCAGGCTGTACACCAGTGCGGCAGCAAGAAAGATATTCCTGGTGGACAGTTCGATATCCCTTTTGGAGTCGTTGACGGCGGGGGTCAGGCCGAACCTTGTGCCGGCCCACGCGTCCAGGGACACTTCCCTGAAAAGCTGAAACTGAACCCCTATGGCGGCGGCAAGACCAATGTCAAGCCCGGCATTGTCACCCCCTTCACCGGGATCAGGCCCGCCTTCGGCGGTCAATTCCCATTGATCAAATGGGCGGGATGCATACATGCCTCCATCAAGGTGCAGCAAAAATTCATCAAATTCGGCGTTCCACCTGTAGACAACGGATCCACCGTACAAGGAGGAGGAATATGTCCAGCTGTAATCGTTGAATTCCTCGAATTGAACCCTGAGTGAAGCGTACTGGTAAAAGAGAGAGGTGACCATCCAGTGGTCACCCGAGATCCTGTACCTGTGCTGCATGCCTCCTGCAAAAGATAATGATGGCTTTGATTTAGGCGAGCCTGTGGATGGCATGGTGCCCCCCGGGAATATTACCCCGGGTTCAATATACAACGCGATCTCATGGGAGTGCTGCACAGGCTGTTTCGTTTTAAAACGACCGGGTCCGGACTCGTCATCCGGAATAACCGCTGCAATGAAGAACAAGCCGGCAAAAGCACATATGATATGGATCTTTCTCAATGGTACAGCCCCCGTCCCTTTATTCCGGTGTTACAAGTGTACTGCTATAGTTTAGCAGGGGCAGGGGGATGCGCAAGAAAAATCATCACGCCAGTACCACCAGCGCGTCAACCGCTACCGGCTTGTCTCCCTCGATTATTATGGGATTGCAGTCAATTTCGGCTATTTCGGGATGCAAAACCGGGATGAAGCTCAACCGCTGCAGCAGCAGGGACAACGCATCCATGTCAACTGCCTGCATGTTGCGGAATTCTCCAAGCAGCCTGTGACCGTTTATGTCCACAAGCATCTCCCTTGCCTCGCCCATGGACAGGGGAGCGGCCCTGAATGCCGTATCTTTCAGCCCCTCGGTTAAGATGCCCCCCATTCCAAAGAGCACGGCAGGCCCGAATCCCTGTTGCCGTATGGTACCGGCCATGAACTCCCGTGAGCCTTCAACCATATGGTAAAGAAGGACGGGAACTTTCATGCCGGCACGTTCCTGCAGCAGGGTGTATGTTGTATGTACCTCGTCGCCGGTGGTGATATTCAGCCCTATAAGCCCTTTTTCGGTCTTGTGCAGTATCTCGGGATGTACCGCCTTCATTACCACCGGATACCCGGCTTTGGCCGCCTGCGTCACCGCCTCGTCGGCAGAATTGACAATAAATTCTTCTGGCACTGGTATGTTGTACAACTTCAGCAGCTGTTTTGCGTCGTGTTCATCAAGGGCCTTCAGTTTCCTGGCCGCGGCTTTTTCCAGTATGGCTGTTGCATCAGGATGGGGGACGGGGATCTCCGGCTTCACATAAGGCTCCCGCTGGGTCACTTCATGGTATTCCAGGAGAGATACCATGGCACGTGCCGCCTTCTCCGGGGCATCGTACTGGGGTACGTTATTCTGGTGGTACATGCGGGTAAAATCATCGTCAGAATCGAAGAATGACGAAATGGTCATGGGAATGCCGTGATCGTGGGGAAGCCTGCCGGGAGATTCGAAGTCCGACGGCATAAGTGCAAGTATATCCTCAAGAGGTGCATTGTTGACCATTTCTTTTATATGGGGATATATGGCCTCAATAAAGCCTTTCCTGAATGCGCCGTGAAGTACTATGGCGTCTACCTCGCCGCTCTCCATTACCATGCGGGGGATCTGGGTGGCAAGCACGTCCAGGTTCAGGTTAAAGGTGATATCCACGGGATTGCCGCATGGGGCATGCGGCGGTATAAGTGGCCTTATCTTCTCCTGCAGCGTATCAGAAAAGGGGGGGACGTCAAAGCCGCCCATCTCGCAGGTATTGGCCATGGATGTGCCGGGTCCTCCCGAGTTGGTCAGCACGCCAAGACGGTTCCCCTTCAGCCGTGGCTGGGTGGCAAGGGCCCACCCGTGTCCGTACAGGTCTTCCACCGAGTGCATCTGCAGTATCCCTGCCTGGCGGAACAGGCCTTCGTACAGATGGCCGGGGCCTGCCATGGCACCGGTGTGGCTGAGTCCCGATCGGGCACCCGCCTTTGAACCCCCCACGTACTGGGCGATGACCGGCTTGTGAGGAGTGATGCGCCGTGCAACTTCAAGGAACCGGGGGATATCCCGTATTCCCTCGATATAGAGGGCGATTGCCCGGGTCTGCTGGTCTTCACCCAGGTATTCCAGGGCGTCGATGATATTCATGTTTGCCTCGTTGCCCACGCTAATCGCCTTGCTGAAACGCACCCCGTGCTTGCTCAGGTAAGGCAGGGACTGGGTAACATAGGTGCCGCTCTGGGAGACAAATCCAAGGTACCCGGGTTTTTCGGTGAGTGCTGCAACGGTTGTGTTCAATGATATCTCGGTGTTAATGATCCCCATGCAGTTGGGGCCGATAAAGCGCATGTGGTAGCGATGGGCAATGCTGTTTATTTTATCCTCCAGTTCCCTGCCGTCATCTCCCACCTCCTTGAATCCGGCGGTGATGATGATGGCACGCCTGGTCCCTTTTTTGCCGAAGTCTTCAAGCAGGTCGGGCACGGCTGATGCCGGTACCACGAAAATGACAAGGTCAGGGGTCTCAGGGATGTCTTCTACTTTCTGGTACGCGGGCAGGCCAAGTATCTCTGTTTCGCGTGGATGCACCGGGTAGAGCTTGCCGCTGAACCCGTCCTTCAATATACTCAGCGCGTGCATGGTGCCCATTTTCATGGGATTGTTGGTGGCACCTGCGATGGCAATTGAACGGGGGTTCATAAGGGTTTTAAAGGGATTCTCCATGGGGTACTCCATAATGTAAAAGTGAAAAGGTATTTTTGTTGTGTGATCGTATTATTACAAACAGCCTGTAAATGCAATAAGAAAATTAATATGGAGGATGAGGAGGGTGTTGATGATTTCGGGGTAATTTGAGGTGAAACACGTACGTACTTTTTATATTGACGTACAATCTGACAGCATGTGAAATGAGGCATGGAATGATCCTGTATCATATACCTGGAGGAAAAAAAGAATGGGAAAAGTTAATTTTGATCTTGGTGGGAAAACAGCCCTTGTCACCGGTGCAAGCAGGGGTATCGGGGAGTCCATCGCGAAGACCCTGGCGGCACACGGGGCGGAAGTGGTACTCACCAGCAGGAAGAGGGAGTCCCTGGAGCAAGTTGAAGGTGATATCAAAAAGGCGGGAGGAAAGGCGGTTACCATCCCGTGCCACACGGGGAAAATGGAGGAGATAGATTCCCTTTTTGAACAGGTGGGAAAGGATTTCGGGAAGCTGGATATATTGATCAATAACGCCGCAACCAACCCCTACTTTGGTGATGTGCTGAACGCCACCGAGGAAGCCTGGGACAAGACCATGGCTGTCAACATGAAGGGGTATTTTTTCCTGAGCCAGAAAGCGGGGAAAATGATGGTGGAAAATGGTGCAGGCAGTATAGTCAACGTTGCATCTATTAACGGGGTTCGCCCGGCCCTTATGCAGGGCATATATTCCATTACCAAGGCGGGGGTCATCGCCATGACAAAGTCGTTTGCCAAGGAACTTGCCGGGTTCAACGTACGTGTGAATGCCCTCTTACCGGGGTTGACCGAGACGAAATTTTCCTCGGTGATGACACAGAACGAGGACCTGATGAATATGATCCTGCCCACCATACCCCTGAGAAGAGCTGCAGATCCAGAAGAGATGGCGGGAGCGGTACTCTATCTTGTCTCTGACGCGGCAAGCTTTACCACGGGAGCCTGCCTGGTTATTGACGGTGGTGCACTGGCGTAGGCAGTTTTAAAAATTGGCTTTACACGGGGCGTGAAGATGCCGATATGTATCTATGAGACATAAGAAGGAGTATATACCATGAATACCGTGGTTGAGAACAATCTCATAGAATTTGATAAGATGAAGGCGCAGGTTGAGTCAATGGTTATTACGTTCGCGGATAACCTCTCAATGCGTCAGAACATACCACTGCCCAGGATATCCTTTGAAAAAGGTGCCACCCACGTGATGTTCCCCCTGCCTGAACTTGGGGAGAGCCTGATATCAAATATCATTACCATAATAAAGGATCATCTTGAGCATGTGCGTATACATTCCTACGGGGACGGGTATTACGCGTTCCAGGCACTGCATAAAAGCCTCTTCAAGACTGAAAATATCCTGGACAATTTCAAGATAGAGCTTTTTGGCCTGACCACCAATTTCAAGGCGGAAATGACGAAGAAGGGCAACCTCTCGCAGGAAGAGATAAACTGCATCATGGAAATATACAGGGTGGCCTACCAGTCCATGAAGGTAGACCCTGTACAGCGGTTGAGAAAATACGGTGCCACCGTGTATACCGAGAAGGGAACCCTTGACTGGAGCTATATTGCCGGCTACGAGGAAGTGAAACGCAAGATCCGTGAGTCCATTATCATGCCGCTGCAGAATCCCGATGTGTATGATTCTATCGCGAAGATGACACGTAAGGTGTACGAGAACAACAGGCCCCGTGCCATACTGTTTGATGGCATGCCGGGCGTGGGCAAGACAACAGTTGCGCGCATTATTGCTGGAGAAGTAAATATCCCGCTGGTTTACGTGCCCATCGAGTCCATCATGTCCAAGTGGTACGGACAGTCGTCGCAGAACCTGGCGGCCATTTTCGATGCCTGCGAAGACCTGGAAGGATCAATACTGTTCCTTGACGAGATCGATTCGCTGGCCGGTTCACGTGACCAGAACATGTTCGAGGCTACCAGGCGTATTCTATCGGTACTGCTGCGAAAGCTTGACGGTATTGACGCCATAACCAACACCATAGCCATTGGCGCTACCAATAGAAAGAAAGACCTTGATCATGCCCTCATAAGCAGGTTTGACCAGTGCATACATTTCCCCCTTCCCAACGAGCTGGAACGTTCCTCCATATTCGGCAATTACGCGCAGCATTTGACGGCCGAGGAGCTCAAGGGGATCGCCATGGTAAGCAAGGGCCTTTCCGGGAGAAACATCAAGGACATCTGCGAGCAGGCGGAAAGGCGCTGGGCCCGCAAGATCCTCATTAAGAAACTCGAACCCTCGGCCCCTCCATTCGATTATTATCGCCATACCGCAAAGGTGTGGAAGGAAGAACAGGACAGGATGTGATTTAAATATAGCCACAGAGTCACAGATCACTAAGAGAAAATCAGGAGATTAAGAAAGCAGGATTTAATATCCAGGCTGGTTTTCAGAAATGAAATAATTTCGTAACTAATCAGCTATAATTCTAAGCAGATTAATTTTTGAGTAAAAAATGTCATTTCCGCGCAGGCGTTAATGACAAAGGTAAGAAAGGATGTGCAAGTTAGTGGATAGTGAATGGTGGATGATGGTTGGTTGATAGTAGATAGTGAACAACTAATATAAATTCTATTTCTCTGTGTCTTACCGTCTCCTCTGTGGTTCTAATTTCTAAACGAATTTTTCTATCAAGTCGATGAAAAGCGGATAGGCTTCACGGCGGGATTCGGCGAAACGGGTGTCGTTGTCATGCCGGGTGAGCTGGCCGGCAAGGTGTTCGGCGGCATGAACATGGTCATCCAGGCGGTTCTTGGCAAAATCCGGGGTGTGCCCGTTGGCGATCATGAAAACCCAGTCGGATGCCTGGGCAAGGCATATTTCGCGAAGCAGCTGCTCCCGGATAATACCGGGGCTGCTTGATGATCCAGTTTGAAAATGATAATATATATCATGAATCCTGGGGTACAGCCAGCCAAGCTGTGGGGGGTACCAGGTAGAAAACAGTCCTCCGCCACCCCACGATGATTCTGCCGGGGTAAAGGTGGGTAAATCCCCTTTCTCCAGGAATGCTCCGGGTGAGTCCAGCAGCATATCTTCTGCTTTATGTATTCTGCGGCAGACCTCTTCTATGAAACGAGGCCCTTCGAACCACCAGTGTCCAAAAAGCTCCATGTCAAATGGCAGAATAAAAACCGGGTTTTCTACCATGCCGTTCATTTCGCCTGTTCTCTGGTGTATCTTTTTCATGAAATCATCGGCATGGGCAATTACCTGCTCCCCTGCAGCATCGGGGCGGTACCAGTCTTTGTCCATGGTCTCCCCGGTAATTGCGTACAGTTTCAAGCCGGCAGGTATGCGGTCAATACCTTCTTTTTCCAGCAGGCTGTCAGGAAGCTGGTACATGTAGTCGTGATGGAATTCCCTGTAACGGTAATCACCCGGATAGCCATGCTGTGCTGACCAGACCGCCATGGAAAGGGACGGGTCCCTGGGGAAAAAGGCCAGGGAAGAGGGGGACATTGATGGGGTCAGGTGCCCGGATCCTGGTGGATTACCATTAAGGTAGACCGCCCTGGTGTCACAGAACGTATACCTGATACCATTGTCTACCAGGAGGCTGTCAAGACCGGTGTAATATGCCATTTCGGGCATCCAGAAACCGGTTGGGTTCAGGCCAAGATGCTTTTTGAAGACCTCCATCCCCAGCTTGACCTGTGTCTGCACAAGTTCAGGTTGAGAACGGTATGCGGGTAACAGGGCATGTGTTGCGGCAGTGGTTACCAGTGAAAGGTTCCCTTCCTGGCAGTGTTTTTTGAAGCCCTCCAGCAGCTCTCCCTTGTACGCGTTGTAATAGTCAAGGGTTTCACTGAGGAAATTCTGGTAGAATAATCGTGCGTTCTTTTGACCGGCTGCTTCATCAGTGGGCGCGTATTCAAGAAGCCGTATCATGGTTTTGACCCAGCTTATGTACCGTTCCCTGTAATAATGGTCAGACAGCATCTGGATGAGGGTGGGGCTCAGCGAAACAGTGATGTGAAAAGGAATACTGTCTTTTTCCAGCCTGTCAAATACCTGTAAAAGGGGGATATAACACTCGCTTATGGTCTGGTATAACCATAATTCTTCCATGGGGAACCAGTGATCAGGAATACGAATATAGGGCAAGTGGGCGTGCAGCACCAGAACTATTGACGTATTTGAGACATGTGAAGACATTCTTATGATGATACCCGGTAATCCGAGGCGTCCCTTCCGGTAGATCCAATTCCGGCGGAATCCATTATATCACCGGTAACAGAGTCTTTTAGTTTTGATGACACTTCCTCAGGGCTGTATGGTACCTGTATGGCCCGGGATGTGAAAATGGGTACACGTTCACCGTATTCCCCGTCACGTCCGAACAGTTCAAATTCTATTCTTGCACCTCCAAGGGCGTCGTCAAGTGACAATATCCACGTGTTTTTCTTTCCAAACACATTGTGTTCCTGCAAAGGATGCTTTGTATCATTTTGAAGCGAATATACTGTCAGGAATAATTTCGGTTCGCCATACTCATCGCTTCTGCAGCGTGAAGCAAGAGAACTCCATGCCTCGTCAGTTAAAAACCAGTGCAGCTGCACGGAATCTTTGCGGGGCATGTGAATGGAGAAATATCCTTTTTCGTTTTTCATTTCCATAACTGTTATTACCACCTCGCGTAGTGTTCTTCCGCCCAGCCGATGACACCCCTGATGTCAACCGGCCTGCCACCGTCGGGAACAACCATGCCGGTGTATCTGCCGAACACCTGGTGTACTTCACTGCGAATTATGAGCATGTTGGTTTTTGCCACCCGTTCAAAGAAGGGGGTAAAGGTGAGTTCCAGTTTGCCGTCATTTGAACCAAAGAACCATGGTCGCATGTAATCGGAAGGATCGTAGCTGAAGTCTACCATGTCAAGCTTGGTCATTTCCCCGTTTATGAAAAAACAGTTCTCTGTGGCAAAGCTCAGGTCGCCAAAGCCTTTTCCCAGGTTGCATCCGAAAGTGTTATTCCTGTCAATATAGCCGGATGCGCTTGCCCAGTTCCAGAAACTTTTATAGTCCCAGACACCACGTCCCCAGTCAAGTGTTGCAAGGGCACGCTGCTTTTTCATGTCGTATGAATGGCTCCCCAAACGCAGTGAGCCTTTTACCGGCATGGCGTTTATCTTCTGGTTATAGTAAAACCGCTTTTTGCCAATGGGGGTGGCCATGACGATGCTGTCCATGGAATCCGGCTGGCTTATCTCCAGGTCTGCGTATAATCCCTCTCCATTATGAAAAGAAGGCCATGTTACCTTAAGCAGGCGTTTCTCTGGCATACGTGTAAAGGCAAGTGTGGTTTCGTGATGAGCAAAATAGATGTTGCCCTCCCTGCTGCTTAACGGGAGATCACACCCTTTCCCGAACGGGGTCAGTATTGTCTCTTCCACTATGGATTTCTTGTGAAAATCTATAAAGTAGACAAACACCACGCACGCATACCCGATATCAGATACGGTTGCAGAGAAGAAAAAATCTTTCGTGGTTATACCGTAATAATCCCATTCCTTCAGCCTCAGCCTGTTCAGGAACCCGAGAGGGTACAGTTTTACGTTTTCCGGGTTGTACTGCAGCACCTGCTTTTTCGAATACCCGCGGTGGGTGAGGGTGCCGTCACGGTGCAGCAGTTTATCGGGAATTTTTATTTCATATTGCATTCTATTTTCTCCTGTCCTTTCAAGGGTATACATCTCCTTTCGTGAAAGTCAAGTGAATTGTTGTAGGACGGGTCTTACAACAAGTAGGATATGTTCTACAAAATTTTAAGAACAACTGCATCAAAAAAAAAGAATCATCTTACAAAAAATAATTTTTAACACATTACATTGGACAGTGAAACGGTTTTCACCAGGAAACCCAGCTTATAAAAAAAGGAGAATTAGATGAAGTGGTTCAAGAATTTAAACATTGCCACAAAACTGCTTTCGGGCTTTATGCTGGTGGCAGTCATTACGGGCCTGGTGGGTCTTGTGGGGATCAGTAACATGAGCCGTATAAACTCCATGGCGAATATCATGTATGAAAAGGAACTGCAGGGTATTCGTTACCTGAAGGAGTCAAATATACAGCTTGTCAATTCCGGCCGCGCGGAAAAGAATGCCATACTGGCAACAACCAGCGCGGACAGGAAAGAGTTTCTCGATAAGACCGAGGCTTATGACAAAAAGGCGCGTGAATATTTTAAAAAAGCCCGTCCGCTTATTATCTCTGAGGAAGGTAAAAAGCTTGTTGATAAGTTCCAGAAACAGTGGGACGACTACAGTGCCGTTGCTGACAGGGTTATTGAGACCATTCGCAGTGAAGGGCTGAGCGAGAACCGGAAGTCCATAGATCTGTCAATGGGGATAGCACGAAGAAAAGTGGAAAACCTCGATAGTATTCTTGAAAAGATAAACAGGATCAAGGAGAAGGACGCGGAAGATTACAAGCAGGCGACTACAGAGCTGTATGAGAGTTCCAGCATGTTCATGATCATCCTGGTTATCGGTGGTGTGCTGACAGGCATACTTATTGGTTTTTTCATATCCAGGATGATAAAGCGACCGTTGTACAAGGTTGTGAACATGTCGAAAAAGCTGGCAGACGGTGACTTTACCGACCGGCTTGAAATTGAGCAGGATGATGAACTTGGAGAACTTGCCCGGTCATTCAACAAGACAACCGAAGAGCTTGAAAAACTGGTTTCCGAGATCGTGGTAGCATCACAAAACCTTGGACAGGCGGTACAGGAGATCGCCAGCGGCAATGAGAACCTGTCACAGCGAACCTCCGAGCAGGCATCATCACTTGAAGAGATCGCTGCTACCATTGAGGAATCAAACGCAACAACCAAGCAGAATGCGGATAACGCATTTGAGGCCAACAAGCTTGCAGAGAATTCTTCAAACCTGGCTGAAGATGGAGGACTGGTGGTGATGTCGGCCATAGAATCCATTAACGAGATCAACCAGTCGAGCAGCAGGATCGCGGAAATTACCACCATGATCAACGATATTGCCTTTCAGACCAACCTGCTTGCACTGAATGCGGCCGTTGAAGCTGCACGGGCAGGCGACCAGGGACGTGGATTCGCAGTCGTGGCAGGGGAAGTGCGCAACCTGGCACAGCGTTCCGGTAACGCGGCCAAGCAGATCAATGAGCTTATTGGTACGTCCGTGGAGAGAATCGAAAAAGGAACTGACCAGGTGAACCAGAGTGGACAATCCCTGAAGGATATCATTGATGCAGTGAAACAGGTAGACAGGATCGTATCTGAAATATCCGCTGCAAGTGAAGAACAGCGCAGGGGTATTGACCAGATCAACGTAGCGGTAACCGATATGGATACCATGACACAGCAGAATGCCGCAATGGTGGAACAGACAGCTTCTGCCGGCGAAGAAATGGCCAACCAGGCGCAGGAATTGCTTGGCATGATGGAGAAGTTCAATGTTCGGGAAGAGATAAAAGAAGACACCTATTCCAGCAAGCACAAGGAGATACACCTGAAAACTGACCGGGAAATGAAGGATGCTGCAAAAGGCTCCAGAAACAATGGTAATGGAAAGGACAGTGAAAACCAGCCATGGAAGAACCAGCAGCACCATGCCCATGGAATGGGACAGGTTCAGAGCCTCAATGAAGGGGCATTGCAGGATTTCGAAGAGTTCTAAGAGGTTTTATCACACTACGCACCTCCTAATATGTTCAACTGGCCGCACACGTGTAGGGAAATCCATACACATGTGCGGTTTTTTTTAGCTTTTTGATGGGTAAATCTTAAATCGGCCCAACCTTTTGCCGGCTGTTCTTTATCTTTGATAGCCGTGTAATCACTGAAAGGGGGTGTTTTGCCAAAAAAAAAGAAAAAAATTTTATTATTAAGGGAGTTAAGATGATCTTTTGCTCATTATGCATGGATGTTGGCACGGGAAATGCTTATTATATAGGTGAGCTGGGAAAATCCTGGTACACAACAATTTCCTTCCAAAGTATTCCGCTATGC
>CAYFSO010000015.1:0-37515 GCA_964345775.1 uncultured Leptospiraceae bacterium
TTCATATAATAAAATTTGATAGTTTTTCCCAACATTCCGGAATGAGCCAAAAAATTCAATATTCTTCATTATGGGTTGGTACCAAACAGGTGCTACAATTATACTACCATGAAAGAACACAGGAAAATAAGAGTACGGGGGATCGTGCAGGGAGTTGGTTTTCGCCCGCACGCATTCAGGCTTGCCCATGAACTGGGGCTTACCGGTACCGTGTACAATGATACCGAGGGAGTGATGATCCGTCTCGAAGGGACAAAAGAAAAGATCGACCATTTTGTTGCCATCCTTGAGAAAGATCCACCCCCCCTTGCAGATATACAGGATATTGTTGAAACAGCCGGGGATTTACAGGAATACAGTGAATTTACCATAGAAAAAAGCCTTACATCATCAAAACGATCCGCATTCATCCCTCCGGATGTGGCAGTGTGTGACCAGTGCCTGGAAGAATTCTTTGATCCAGGTGACAGGCGGTACCATTATCCCTTTACCACCTGCACCCATTGCGGCCCCCGTTTCAGCATAGTCAATGATATTCCCTATGACAGGCCGGGAACCACCATGAACCACTTCCCCATGTGTGATCACTGCATGGCTGAATACCGGGATCCCTGGGACCGCCGGTTTCACACGCAGCCAAATGCCTGTCCTGTATGCGGCCCGCATGTGTTCCTTGTGAACAGCAGTGGTGAAACTATTACTAAAGACGTAAATGAAACCGTGAGAATAACCCTGGATCTTTTAAAAGGAGGTCACGTGGTGGCCATAAAGGGTATTGGAGGATATCATCTTGCCGCTGACGCCACCAGGGATGAACCGGTGCAGCAACTCCGTGAAAGAAAGGGGCGTCCATTCAAGCCATTTGCCCTCATGGCCGGTACAATTGAAAAAGCTGAGGAGCTTACTCATATTACAACTGCCGAGAAGGAATTGATGCTTTCCCGTGAACGCCCCATTGTCATCATGAAAAACAGGGAACAGGCCCCGGTAAGCCCCCTTATAGCTCCCGGCATCACCTGGACGGGGATCATGTTTCCATACACCCCCTTCCAGCATCTCCTTTTTACCGAAGATCCGGACATGGTGCTGGTGATGACAAGCGGAAATGTTACCGATGAGCCCATTATCTACAGGGACCAGGACGCCCTGAAGCGCCTTTCCGTCTTTGCCGATTATTTCGTCATGTACAACAGGGAGATCGTTGCCCATTCGGACGACAGCGTCATGTACGTGGTTGACCAGCAGCCCTTTTTCATACGCAGATCCCGGGGATTTGTTCCCGCTCCCTTTCTTACCTCGCCGGCACCGGCACATATCCTTGCCACCGGTGGGGACATGAAGAACAGCTTTGCATTGACGAAGGACAATTTCATGGTACTCAGCCAGTACCTTGGAGACCTTGAAACCCCATGGGGGAACCAGTTGTACAGGTCCACCATAGAACACTTTAAAAAGATATTCGACTTCAGGCCGCAGTACGTGGTCTCTGACCTGCATCCGGGATATTTCACCACCAGGTTTGCACAAGAGATGGCAGCGCAGGGACTAACCCACCTGCAGGTACAGCATCATCACGCACACATTGTTGCCAACATGGAAGAACATGACTGCCATGAAAGCATCATAGGCATCGCATACGACGGTACAGGGTACGGGACGGACGGGACACTGTGGGGAAGCGAGTTCCTGGTATGTGACAGGAAGGATTTCCGCAGGGCAGCCCATTTCCAGGATTTTCCCCTGCCCGGGGGAGAAAGCGCCATACGGGACGTCTGGAAGACAGGACTGTCGCTTATGGTGGCAGCCCTTGGTGATGACAGGAACATGTACGGTTCCATGAAACAGCGTGACATGGTGCTTGAAATAATGCAGCGGAACATAAACTCTCCTCTCACCTGCAGTATCGGCCGTATTTTTGACGGGGTCTCAAGCATACTTGGCATACGCCACAGCATCACCACCGAGGCTGAAGCGGCGCAGCTTCTTGAAGAAGCCGCTGAGAAGGGGGCAAAAAACATAGACGGGAACCTGCTCATACCAGTGCATGATGAAGAAGGCACCCTGATCATAAGTACCGCTGATCTCATTACAAGAGTATATACATTGCTGCAAGATGGACATGCAGTTGAAGATATCGCATTATTTTTCCATCGTTCCATCGCGGAAACGTCGGTACACGTGGCAGAACTCCTGCGAGAGAAAACCGGGTTGAATACTATAACCCTCAGCGGCGGCGTGTTTCACAACAGGATCCTCCTGTCCATGATCATCAGCGGACTTGGCAAAAAAGCGTTTGACATACTTATACCGCGAAAAATACCTTTCAATGACGGTTGCATGGCAGCAGGCCAGGCAGCCATAGCAAAGGAGTTACTCAGATGACCAACGAACATGTACTCTCACATGATGCTGAAAGATTACGAAACTATCAGCTTGATTCTGACATTTGTATCATGGAAGTCTGCGGCACTCATACCACGGAATATTTCCGTACCGGTGTAAAAGATATATTTCCCTCACGGCTCAGGCTTGTTGACGGCCCCGGCTGTCCTGTTTGTGTAACACCAAACCAGTACCTGGACCACGCAATTGCCCTGGGACAACAGAAAGACTGTATCATCGCCACCTTTGGCGACATGGTAAAGGTCCCTTCTTCATACAGCTCACTTGCGCAGGAAAGCGCCTCGGGAATACACTTAGAGGTCGTGTATTCACCCGTTGACGCCCTTGATATTGCAGAACAGAATCCCGGCCGGGAAGTGATATTTTTAAGCGTTGGTTTCGAGACCACCGCTCCCACCGAGGCCGTAACGGTAAAGGAAGCCAGGGAGAGAAACCTGAAAAACTTCAGCATGCTGGCGGGCAACAAACTTACTGTTCCCGCGGTAAAGGCCCTCCTTGATATTGGAGAGGTGAATATCGACGGTTTTATTTTGCCCGGTCACGTAAGCGCAATAATCGGCACCAGCGCCTGGAAGTTCCTGGGCTCCGAATACAATAAACCGGCCGTAGTTACCGGGTTCGATGATCACGACCTGGTAAAGGGAACCCTTCTCCTGCTCACCCTGGTACAGGAGAAGAAGCCTGCCGTGATGAACGAGTATACCCGGGTGGTGAGGGACGGCGGCAACCCGCATGCCATTGAAATGATCTACTCGGTTTTCTATGCCGGTGACACGGAATGGAGGGGAATTGGCATCATCCCCGAAAGTGGCCTGCTTCTTAAAGACGAATATGCCGATTTCGATGCCAGCCGCAAATTTTCCGTCGACATACCCGAGCCGAAAGAACATCCCGGCTGCAGGTGCGGGGAACTGCTCAGGGGACTCATACTGCCCACTGACTGCCCGCTATTCGGCAAAGGTTGCAATCCTGAACATCCCATCGGCCCCTGCATGGTCTCAACAGAGGGACCCTGCGCCGCATATTACAAGTACGGGAGATAGCCATGCCTGATTCAATACTACCCGGCCACGGCAGTGGCGGGAAACTGATGAACGATCTTATAAATGACACTATACGGGAAACACTGGGCAGCCAGAGCATACAGCTTGATGACTCCGCAGTACTGTCCCTGACCGCAGATAAAATAGCATTCACCACCGACAGTTATACCATCACTCCCATTGAGTTCCCCGGGGGGAATATTGGCTCACTTGCCGTAAACGGCACGGTAAACGACCTTGCGGTTATGGGTGCCGAACCCCTGTATCTCAGCTGCGGTATAATACTTGAAGAAGGGCTTGACCTGGATGAACTGAAGAAGGTACTGCAGTCAATGAGGGATGCGGCAGATTACGCAGGCGTTTCCATAGTCACTGGTGACACCAAGGTTGTTCCCAGGGGAAAAGGTGACAGGATATACATAAATACTGCGGGTATCGGGGTATTCAAAGCTCCAGTACAGAGACAGGATATACGAACAGGTGATGCCATCATCATAAACGGGTACATCGGTGACCATGGTACCGCCGTCATGGCGGAACGAAACAAGCTCAGTTTCTCCCGGGGATTACTGTCAGATTGTGCGCCGTTGAACATGCTTATCGGACAGGTGACCGCCGCGTATCCTGACAGCATCAGGTTCATGCGTGATGCGACCAGGGGAGGAGTGGCATCAGTTCTCAATGAAATCACGAAAGATCGCCCTTTCGGTGCTAAACTTATAGAAAGCTCGCTTCCCGTACACGATGAAGTTCGTGGGGTAAGCGAACTTCTCGGGATCGATCCCCTGTACATTGCCAACGAGGGAAAAGTAGTGATCATAGCTGACAGGAATGATGCCGAAGGGATAGCATCCCTGATGAAGAAGGTTCCCGAGGGCAGGGACACTGCAATTATAGGTGAAATAACTGAAGACTACGCCGGCAACGCCTATGTAACTACCCGTGTTGGCGGCAATCGCATGCTGCCTCTTCTTATCGAAGAACAGCTGCCAAGAATATGCTAATAACAGGAGAAAGATCATGTGTCTTGCAATTCCAATGACAATAACAAAAATAGAGGGCAAGAAGGCTGTAGCAGAATCCATGGGAGTTGAAAAGGTGATCGACATATCACTTACTCCCGATGTAAAAGTAGATGACAAGGTGATCATTCATGCCGGGTTCGTTATCGAGGTGCTTGACCCCGAGTCGGCACGGGAGATAGAACAAACCTGGGACGAATACATTAAAACCATGGAGCAAGAACAGTAACAGCGCGATGAGTTCTTCCCGTGCCATCAATACCTCGCGTATCAGGGAAACCATCATTCAACTGATACACGAGGCCAGTTTTCAACTGCACCGGTCAACAAGGCAGTCCTTCATCAGGATGCGGGACGAAGAAGGATCCCCCCTTGCCCGTGAAACCCTTGATATTCTTATACAAAACGATGACATAGCCACAAACGAACAAGTCCCCCTGTGCCAGGACTGCGGCTCGGTTACCGTGTTTATTGAATTGGGACAGCAGGTCTGCCTTGAAGGTGACAACCTTGAAGAAAGCATACACGCAGGAGTGGCGGATGCGTATGAGAAATATTACCTGAGAAAATCTATCGTTGGTGATCCCCTCCAGCGCGTCAATACGGGAACCAATACTCCCGCGTTTGTACATACTGACATTGTTCCGGGCAATTCACTGAAGATCACCGTCTACCTGAAAGGTGGGGGATCCGAGAACATGTCATCACTTAAAATGTTCAGGCCCACCTCAACTGAAAACGAAATTATCGATTACATTGCCCAGACGGTACTTGATGCCGGGCCCAATCCCTGTCCCCCCCTTTTTATTGGAGTAGGGATAGGCGGCACCTCGGATACAGCCATGGTAAATTCAAAAAAAGCGGTTCTTCGTGAACCCGGAACACCACACCCCCTTGAGTATTATGCTGACCTGGAGAACAAGATCCTTGACGCGGTGAACAACACCGGTGTAGGACCACTTGGCTTCGGGGGTAACATCACGGCTGTTGCTGTTTTTATCAGGGAAGCGCCTGCTCATATCGCCACTCTTCCCGTGGCGGTTAACCTGAACTGCCATTCTCTGCGTTACAGGAGTGCCGTTTTATGAGCAGAAAAGCCATACATGCGCCATTGGATGAGGCTGTTATTCATTCATTGAGATCAGGTGACATGGTACATTTTACCGGTACCGTATATACTGCCAGGGACAAGGCACATCAGCGGTTCAATGAGCTTATTAAGGCGGGCAAGCCCCTCCCTTTTGAACCCGGGGGTCAGGTGATCTACTACGCGGGGCCCAGCCCAACACCACCGGGCAGGGTTATCGGTGCTGCAGGGCCAACCACCTCTTACAGGATGGACAACTTTACTGAAATGATGCTGAAGGCAGGCATTAAAGGGCTCATAGGTAAGGGAAAACGTTCAGCGGAAGTTCGGGAACAGCTTGTACGGTTCAATGCCGTATACTTCGCAACATTTGGCGGTGCGGCAGCATATTTACAAAAGAAGATCGTCTCCTCCGAACTGATCGCTTTTCCCGATCTTGGCCCCGAAGCCGTCTACAGGCTGGAAGTTGTTGACTTCCCCCTTATCGTGGTAAACGATGTACATAATGGAGACCTGTATGAATCTGCAATTCTCAAGCAACGGTGACTTCGCCGCCTTCAAGAAAAACCTCGGAGAAAAACTTAATCAACAGGAAGTACGCACAATACTGAAGCCGGACTTCAGGCCATCTGCAGTTATGATGCTTCTCATGAACAGGAAAGGTAATGCCCATGTCCTTCTTACCCGCCGCACCACCAGTGTGGGCACCCACAAGGGCGAAGTTTCCTTCCCGGGAGGCGGTTACGAGGAAGGTGACAATTCACTCCTTGATACAGCCCTTCGTGAAACGTACGAAGAGGTGGGGGTGTACCCGGGACATATCGAGGTACTCGGGGAATTCGATCATTTTATTTCCATTTTCGGTTTTCATGTTTCTACCTACGTGGGCGTGATAACCCATCCTTACGAATATACTCTCAATGCGGATGAAATCGAATCCATCATAGAAGTGCCATTACAGCTTTTCAGGGACGAGCAGTACCGGAAATGCGAGAAAATGGAGTACCAGGGAAACATGTATAATGTATACCACTACTTCTACAACGGATACGAGATCTGGGGACTTACAGCACGTATATTGACGGATTTCGCCAGGAAGATCCTTCAGCAGTAGAAAAAAGTGTTATACAAACTATGTAATTGACATTATACTCCTGTACCATACCGTGATCCAGCATGTAACATTTTGTTACCGGTTGCATCACACACACAAGTTTTAAAAAAAGAGGTTTTAACGTATGAAAAAATACGTAATTGCAATCTGTGTACTCCTTGTTTTTCTGGCAGGTTGCATGCAGCAGCAAATAAATGAAAACCAGTTCAAGGTAGTCTGGAAAGAATATCTTACCAGGGAATTCAGGGAAAGCTTTGATGAAAAGCAGTCCGCTGCCCAGAGAAAAACGATACTGGAACACGTACTCAACGAACACAGGATCCCTATGGAAACTTTTACCGCGTACATGAAAGAAAATCATCCGGATAAATATAGAACCATTTTTTTCGAATAGAAGGTGAGTATCATGAAGAACTTTTTTAAAGAAAGAACCATTCATTTCATAATCGTTGCATTCCTGGTCGGGATGTTTGCAGGAGTTAACCTTTCATTTTCTGCAACAGCCACAGAAGCTCCTCACAGGTACCTCGACTATTTTCACAAGGTATACCAGATAATAAAAACCGACTACGTGGATGTTCCCCAGACGAAGAATCTGTTTTATGGGGCCATCAGGG
Source organism: uncultured Leptospiraceae bacterium (assembly GCA_964345775.1). GTDB lineage: Bacteria > Spirochaetota > UBA4802 > UBA4802 > UB4802 > M55B154. Next base: position 7,287 of record CAYFSO010000015.1, read on the forward strand.
GAATGATCGCATCACTTGATGACCCGTTCTCAAGATTTCTTGACGAGAAGGCCTTTAACCAGCTTAAAGAAGAAACTACCGGTGAATTTGTTGGTGTTGGAATAGAGATATCGGTCAAGGATAACAAGATCGTGGTCATCTCCCCTATTGAAGGGACTCCTGCCATGCATGCAGGCATCCAGGCGGGTGATACAATTGTGAAGGTCAACGGCACCGAGATAAAGGACAAGGATCTCAACGAAATTGTCAAGATGATCCGTGGCAAACCAAATACAACGGTAACCCTCGCAATTTACAGGGAAGGATTCGACGAGCTCATCGATATTGAAATTGAAAGGGCCCCCATTAAAATTGAAACCGTGAAATACGGTATAATGGAGGATACAAATACCGGCTACCTGAAGGTGACATTATTCAGTGAAGATACTCCCAATGATATTCGAAAGGTGTTGAAGGAATTCAAGGAAAAGGACGTTAAAAAGCTGGTAGTTGACCTCAGGTGGAATCCGGGTGGCCTGCTTGAAGGCGCAATTGATATATCTGACATGTTCCTTGAACAGGATAAAGAGATTGTATCCACACGTGGACGCAAAGGTACCGGTGCCATCAAGGAATACAAGGCAGAATCCTCACCACTTTACAACGGTGAAATGATCGTAGTAATCAACAAGGGAAGCGCTTCCGCCTCTGAAATATTTTCCGGTGCCATGCGTGACAACAAGAGGGCAAAACTTCTCGGGGAAAAGACTTTCGGAAAGGGATCTGTTCAGAAATTTTTCAACCTCAACGAAAACGTTGGTGTCTCACTCACCATTGCAAGATACTACACCCCATCAGGTATATCCATACATGGCAAGGGTATAGAACCTGACTTCAAGGTTGCATCTAACAAGATTAGCCGCGAAGAACAGAAAGAGATCAACAAGATGTCAAAAAAGAAACTGCTGAAAAAGTTCACCGAAACCCATACCACGTATAATGAACAGACCAGGAAGCAGTTCTATGATTTTATCAAGAAAAATGACATTGAACTTTCCCATAAAACGGCTGATTATATTTTGAAAAATGAAATACAGGGATATTCAAAACGGCCACTGTACGACCTGGAATTTGACCAGCAGTTGAAAGAAGCCGTAAAGATCATCAATGAATAATGAAAACGGGCAGGTAATACTTGGCCTCGGATTAGAAAGCTCATGTGATGAAACATCCGCTGCCGTTGTAGAAAACGGCAGCCGGATACTTTCACATGAGATATACAGCCAGATCAACCTCCATGGAGAGTACTTCGGCGTGGTTCCCGAGATCGCCTCCCGTGCCCACCTCGAAGTGATCAACGGGTTAATACGAAAGGCCCTGGATGACGCGGGTATCGACTTTTCTGACCTGCAGTACGTTGCCGCAACCCGGCAGCCCGGCCTCGTTGGTTCTCTACTTATCGGCGTACAATCCGCAAAGGCTGTATCCTTTGTACAGGATATCCCATTTATCCCGGTTAATCATCTTGAAGCCCATTTATATGCACCCTTTCTTGAAGAACATACAATTGAATATCCCTTTGTTGGCCTGCTGGTTTCCGGCGGAAATACGGCTTTGTATATAGTCCGTGATATAAACGATTATGAGCTAATCGGCAAAACAGTTGACGATGCCGTTGGTGAAGCCTACGACAAGGTATCAAAGTTCCTTGAACTGGGATACCCGGGTGGTCCCCATATCGAAAAGATTGCCCGTACTGCAACCGTTAAGAAACAGCTTTTCCCCAAGATACTTGCTGATACAAGTAAAGACGATACCAGGTTTTCATACAGCGGCATCAAGACGGCTGTTATTAATTACATTCGGGAAAATCCACATGCTGACAGGGCTGAAATTGTCTGGAGTTTCCAGGAAAGGGCCCTGGAAATACTGGTACGGCGTGTTTTCACAACGGCACGTGGCCACAACATATCCACCATCGTTGTAGCAGGCGGTGTTGCCGCCAATGGAAGATTGCGGGAACTGCTTGCGGAGAAAAAGAACCGATCTGAGAGCATAATCATCCCTTCACCACTGCTGTGTACCGATAATGGTGCCATGGTGGCCGGCATAGGATACCGGTATTTTACCAGGGGACTGCATGGTGATTTGCACGTTGACGTGAGCGCCAGGGCATAAATTTAAACACACATTCATTTTTCTGTTTGCCTTTTTAATGTACCATCACTATACTCTTTCCATGCACAACAGGAATTAACAATTCACCGGGTAAAGGCACATGAAAACCGCTCACGCAGAAACCTTCAACAATCTCATTGACATAGCTATCAGCATGGATGAAGACCCGGAAATTTCAGGTTCTGCTGATACAATGCTGAAACATGTCCTGTCTGATTATTTCTTTTATACATATACTTCTGAGAGTAAAAGCCTTCTCAATGTCATAAAAAACATGAACCTGACTGATTCCATCAGCGGAAAGGCATCACTTCTTGAAGTGAGCACAGATGACATCCAGGAATTAATTAATGGCGAGAGCATAAACGATACGGTATGCGGCAAGATCATGCTTTCTCCCGCCTACCTGAAAATTGCATACCCTCATCATACTCCGGCCTTCAACAAGTTACCTCCTGACGATAAGGGTGAACTGATCTCAACCATCAAGGAAAAAAATGATGCTATCCTGCACGCCTTCAACAAGATGGAACGTGATATTGAAGCTGCAAGAAATCGTAAGATCCTGACCCTTATCGCCCTTATACTGCGTAACATTCACCTGAAATCCGGATTGAAACTCGTGAAACACGAACACAAAGCAGAAGAGATCATACGCAGCATTTTCGCAAATTGTGACTCGGTCTTTACCGCTTCACAACCCCAGCTTGCTGACCTGAATGACGAATCTAATATAAAAAACGTCATCAAGTCATTTTTTGTAATAAAAAAATTCAGCGAGATATCAGATACCACTGCAATGTTTAAAAATGAATTAAATCGATTTACGAGGCGAACACAGAGACTGGCAAAATGAGCATGTCATGAAAATCCTCTTCAAGGTATTTACAACTATTTCCTGTATACTACTGGCTTCCACCTCCCTCTATGCACAGGGTAAACAGCGTTACATGGTTAGCGGTGACATGAATTACCCCCCATACGAGTTCATCAATGAAGATGGACAACCTGATGGATTCAACATCCATCTGTTGAAGGCAGTTGCAGAAGAGATGGACCTGCCAATATCCATAGAGTTAAAGCCCTGGTTCCAGGCACGAAAAGATATTGAAGAGGGGAAAGTTGATATACTTCCCGGTATGTATTATTCAAGAGATCGGGACAAAAAGGTGGATTTCTCTCATCCCCACACCCTGGTGCATCATGTTATATACATAAGGGAAAACAACGCTGCCATACTGTCATTGGAAGAATTGATCGGGAAGAGGGTTCTGTGTGAGCAGGGTGATATTATACATGATACTCTCTCAAAACACTATAAACAGGCAGACATTATCCCGGTACAGTCTCAAACTGATGCCCTGCTTCTCCTTTCTGCGGGCAGGTATGATTGTGCCATAGTGGGAGAGCAACAGGGTCTGTATATAACACGCCTGCACGATATAGACAATATCCAGATAACCGGGACTGCCCTTGAACCTGAAAAGTACTGCTTTGCCGTAACTGAAGGAAATACTACCCTGTTAAACAAGCTCAACAAGGGTTTACGTCATATAAAGCAATCCGGCAAATACTATGAGATCTATTCACACTGGTTTGGCAGGTATGAGAAGCTTACATTAAATGATATCTCCACGTATGTTACTATACCCTTTACAATACTGGGGATCATTCTTCTTGTACTTGTAGCTTTTTCCATTATAATGCGAAAACGGGTACAGGCAAAGACCCGGGAGCTTGCACGGCAGCTGATAAAAACAAAAGAAGCCCAGGTAGAGGCTGATAACAGCCGTGACTTTTTACAGAAAATACTGGATTCTATTCCCACACCTGTATATTTCAAGGATATCAATGGTACTTTTATGGGCTGTAATACCAGTTTTCTCAGGTATGCAGGTGTTGAACGCAGACGAGTTATTGGCAATAAAATTGAAAATTTTGCGCCGTCATATGCTGAACAGATAAATGAAACAGACAGTGACCTGCTGAAAGGCGGGAAACCCCTGAGATTTGAAATAGAAATCACTCTCCCCGATGAGAATACTGTACAGTTCCTCTTTCATAAGACACTGTACTATGACCGCAGGGGTACCCCGGAGGGAATAATTGGCATCATAACTGATATAACCGAATTAAAGGAAAAGGAAGAAAAGATAAGCCTTTTATCAATCGCAATTGATTATGCATCCAGTGTGATCATTGTGACCGATACAAAAGGTATAATTGAATACGTCAATCCCACATTCACCGCTGTAACCGGATATTTACCGGAAGAGGCTGTGGGCAGAGAAATTACAATGATAAAATCGGGCTTTCACACCATTGAATTCGATGATGAACTCTGGAACCAGATCCAGTCGGGCAATGTATGGAAGGGGGAAGTACTTAACAGGAAGAAGGACGGTACACTCTACTGGGAAAGTGTTTCCATTGCACCAGTATTTAACAGCGCCGGAGAGATAACCAATTACATTTCCATACATGATGATATCACGAGGCAGAAAATGTACCAGGAGAGCCTGCTGCAATCAAAAAACAATTTTCTCAATATCATCACAAGCAGCCATGATGCCATCGTAGTATTGAACAACAATGGATTTGTGCAATACATAAATCCTGCAGCAGAAGATCTTTTCAACGAGTCCGTTGAACACATGCTGCAGGAACCACTGCCACTTAATCTCCGTGAAGAACAGGAAGAGGTATCACTTCCCATGCCTGACGGATCCATTCGCTACTTTGAACTTACGTTTATCCCCACGAGGTGGCAGGGAGAACATGCAAAAGTGGCAGTATTTCATGATATTACCAGGGACAGGGAGGCTGTCGAGGAAACCAGGAAATCTCTTGAAGAAAAGAACGTGTTACTCAAAGAGATCCATCACCGTGTAAAAAATAACATGCAATTGATATCCAGCATGCTGCATCTACAGGCAGTACACAACCCTGAAAGCACGACAGATGACGTGTTCAAGGACATAGAATCACGCATACGCTCAATGGCCCTGATACATGAGAAATTGTACCAGAGTAAGGACTATGCGCACATAGAGCTTGGCCAGTATATCCGCGACCTGGCCATGTCCTTATACAATACTTATCAGGCAGACTTATCCAGGATCAAACTGGATTCCAGCATAGAGGTACAGCATTTTGATATCGATACTGCCATACCCTGCGGACTCATATTGAATGAACTGATATCAAACTCCATAAAACATGCATTTCCTGAAAACCGCAGTGGATACATTTATGTATCAATGAAAAACCTGGATAACAACACGATTGAACTTGCTGTTAAAGACAATGGTATCGGTATGCACCCGGATAAACACAGGAAAAGAGATGAAAGCATGGGAATGCTTTTAATCGATACACTGGCAAGGCAGCTAAAGGGAACCCTGACAATTGAAAGTGATCATGGTACCACGTTCCGAATTATTTTCCCAAACCCCGGTTTATCATAAAGTTTCAGCCATCCTGCTGTACCTGTAGTACAGTATAATATCTGTAAAGACCATACACGCGTTGGCCACGTAAAACAGGGTAACCCAGTCGGTGGTACCCAGGAGCTTGTTCATAAAACCGCACACATAGCCACTGAAAATAAGCCATAAAAAATATATGGATTTTCCATCAACCCTTTTTACTTTTACCGCCCTGTAGATCGAAGTTGGCCAGGAAGCACCAAAACACACAAGCATTAGTGCTTCAAGTACTGTATAATCACCCATTTGTCAGTCCTTAATTAAGCTTGATAATAATTTCAACCCTTCTGTTTTTCTTCCTGCCTTCCCTGGTACTGTTATCAGCAATTGGCTCATCCTGGCCAAGACCCCTGAATGATATTTTATCATGCCCCAGCCTTTTACCAAGATATTCCGCAACGGAGCGGGCCCTCTTTTCAGAAAGCTCCTGGTTGTATTTTTTTTCCCCGATGTTATCAGTATGTCCTTCAACGATGATCTCCCTGTCGGGATATTTTTTCTTTATGATACCGGTTATTTTTTCAAGGTTATTTTCAGAATCATCCCGTAACGTATACTTATCAAATCCGAAGAGTATTTCTCCCAGCCGCAAGACCAGCCCCCGCTTTTCTTCATCCACGGTAATTCCACTATCCTCGGGGATCTCTTTCTCTAGTTCCTCCTTCTGTTTTTTCTTATCCTTTTTGGAAACAGTATCATATATTTTGTTTTTCTCTTTAATAGCCATCTTGAACTCGATGCTTGCGCCAGCTTTACCCCGTGCAAAAAGCATCATGATATTGTACCTGTTCTCTGATTCAACTGGTCTGTTTTCTGATATATTCCACTCCAGTGTTCCCGTATACTGGCCAATTATCTTTAGCGGTATATCAGTTGGGAACCGCTTTTCCCTCAGGTCCTTGTCTACCGGTATTGTATAGTTGATAATGGCTGTCTTCTTGCCATCTTTTTCCTCTACTTTTTCAAAGAAATAGGAAGATTCCAGCACCAGCAGCAATGGCATGGAAAAATTGTTCATTTTTATATGCACCGGGGCCTTCCAGCTGTCGCCAGGCGCAACCTTCTGTTCCGGGAACATGGGCATATGACGAAAATTTGGCATGTAATGGGTTTCTGGTACGATGTAATAACCCCTTTCAGTCACCGCAAACTCTGCATTGTATTCTTCCTCAAGCCTGAACAGCTTTTCCCGCGAATCCCTGCGATATACCTTGAACCTGCCACGCACGAACTGTTTTTCCTCATCCCGCTTGTAACACGTAAGATCGATAATATTTCTTTCCTGGTACACCCTGCGCAGCCTGCCGTTTTCCAGGTACTGCACCGTGGCGGTATTCATTACCTCAAGCCTGTTATTCTCTGGTATATCCCATCGCAAGAGATAGTTTTCTTCTTCTGCTGCTCCCAGCAGAAATATCATTGCCAGTACAAGTATGTAAGTGATTTTTCTCATGACCATTCCCCGGGGCATAGCATGCCGTATCTATAGTATCGGCACATAGTATTCACAATATTACTTATTACCAAAATTTCTGCTGCTATTCAGCCATTATCAGAATAAGATTTTTTATCTATAATTATTCATTTTACGATGATTGCCCTTCCCCGGCATTACCGCGTCTTTCCGTGACCCGGCTGCATAGTTGATGCACAACAAACAAAAAAAGGAGGGTACATGCAATGTACCCTCCCTGTATATTCATACTATGTAAATATCTAACTGATTAGAAGCCCAGCCAGTTACCGATTTGTGGTGAGAACTTAACAACAACACCGCTAAACACCACTGATACCATGGTCATAAGCTTGATAAGAATGTTCAGTGAAGGACCCGATGTATCCTTGAAAGGATCACCCACGGTGTCACCGATAACACCGGCGTGATGAGATGGAGATCCCTTTCCACCGAAGTTACCTTTTTCAATGAACTTCTTGGCATTGTCCCATGCGCCACCAGCGTTGTTCATGGTAATGGCAAGGGTGAAACCTGTCGTAAGACCACCAACCAGCAGTCCCATGACACCGCCTACACCAAGTACGAGACCTGCAGCAACCGGTACGATGATTGCCAGCAGTGACGGAAGTATCATTTCCCTCTGCGCTCCCTTTGTGGAAATGGCAACGCATCGAGCGTAATCAGGTTTCTCGGTATTGTCCATGATACCGGGTTTTTCCTTGAACTGGCGTCGAACTTCTTCAACCATGGCGCCCGCTGCACGTCCAACAGCCTTCATTGTCATGGCACTGAAGACGAATGCCATCATGGCACCAAGGAACACACCACAGAGAACCATTGGGTTCATGATCGTAAGATCGTATGCGCGCACAAAGTCGCCAACCTCTGCACCATGCACTATCACGTCGTACTTACCTGCTACAACCCCTTCTGGAAGAACGTTATAGAACTTGATCTTGCCAACCTGGAAGAAGCCCTGTCCTGCAAGTTTACCAAGCCAGAGTTTTACCTCTTCAAGGTATGCTGAAAGAAGAGCCAGCGCGGTAAGTGCAGCTGAACCGATGGCAAACCCTTTACCGGTAGCAGCAGTGGTGTTACCAAGCATGTCAAGGGCGTCCGTTCTTTCACGAACCTCTGGATCCAGTCCACTCATTTCGGCGTTCCCACCGGCGTTGTCAGCAATTGGTCCGTACGCGTCAGTTGCCAGCGTGATACCAAGTGTTGAAAGCATACCGACCGCCGCGAAACCAATACCGTACAGTCCCATGGACATGTTAGTAAATCCACCGGATACACCGAAGGCTACCAGGATACCGATAACGATGGTCACAACCGGGATACCGGTTGAGTACATACCGGTAGCGTACCCGTCGATAATGGTAGTTGCAGGCCCCATCTGTGACTGGCTTGCAATACCCTGTGTTGGCTTGTACTCGTCTGACGTGTAATACTCAGTTGCCTGTCCTATGACAAGACCGGCGATCAGACCGGCAATAACGGCACCGAATATTCCCCAGGTGATTATGCCCATATTGGCCAGAACCGCGAGGGCAACAAGTACCAGCAGTGAAGATCCCCATACACCAATGTTCAGGGATTTCAGAAGGTTCTTCATCGAGGCATCTTCTTTGGTTCTCACCGCGAATATACCAAGGATGGAGAAAAGGATACCAAGACCTGCAACGATCATCGGCGCGACAACAGCTGTCAGCCCGCCGCCGGCGGCAACCGGGATGGCGGCACCAAGTGCGGCCGTGGCGAGAATTGAACCACAGTAAGATTCGTAAAGGTCAGCACCCATACCAGCAACGTCACCAACATTGTCACCAACGTTGTCAGCTATGGTAGCAGGGTTTCTTGGATCATCTTCAGGGATCCCGGCTTCAACCTTCCCTACCAGGTCAGCTCCAACGTCGGCAGCCTTGGTGTAGATACCGCCACCAACACGGGCAAAGAGCGCCTGTGTTGAAGCACCCATACCGAAGGTGATCATTGTGGTGGTGATCTCAACCAGCTTGGCCTTCTGGAACGCAACTGATTCCGTAACGAGGCTCATGTCAAATACACCACCTGCAATACCAACCTTCTTTACAAGTGATGCGCTCAGGCCCCATATGTTATTGTCATACAGGTAATTGAGAACGATGTACCAGAGGGAAATATCGAGAAGACCGAAACCAACAACCACAAGCCCCATAACGGCACCGGACCTGAAAGCAACCTTTAGGCCGGCATTAAGTGACTGGGAAGCACCCTGCGCTGTTCTGCCGGATGCGTTCGTGGCTGTCTTCATCCCCAGGTAACCACATAAACCAGAGAAAAAACCACCGGTGAGGAAGGCTACTGGTACAAAGGGGTTCTGCACGCCAAACCAGGCCAGAACTCCAAGAATCACAAGCAGGACGACAAACACGAGTGTTACCACTCTATACTGCCTGTACAGATAGGCGTACGCGCCTTCCCTTACATGGGTGGCTATTTCCACCATTGTTTCGTTACCCTCGTCTGCCTTCATCATCATTTTATAAAATACATACGCAAAAAGCAGAGCGAAGAGGGATCCGATTGGTGCAATGTAAAACAACATACCGCTTTCCATTGAATCACTCCTTCTATTTAATGTTTTAGTGTATTGCGACACGCCCCCGAAAGCGTAACTATCCGGGAGCGTGTTGTGATCAAACTATTTATTGTCCATGGCATTCAGTACGTATTCGGCCAGGTCAAAGGTCTGCAGGTTCTCGATCTCAAGTTCAGTTGCGCCATCAGAAAGCATGGTGAGACAGAACGGGCACGCGGTTCCGATCCTTGTGGCACCTGTTGCCTGCGCGTCCTTTGTCCTGAACTGGTTTACCCTTGTTCCAAGGTGTTCCTCGATCCACATGCGGCCACCACCTGCACCACAACAGAAGCTTGTCTTGTGATGCCTGCTCATCTCAACGAAATCCGTTCCGGGAATGGCCTTGATGATATTTCTCGGCTGATCGTAAATCTCGTTGTACCTGCCGAGAAAACATGAATCGTGGTAGGTGATCTTTTCGTTCAGCTGTCCGGAAAGCTTGATCTTCCCTGACTTGATGAGGTCCATGATCACCTCTGTATGATGGTACACCTCGTAGTTTACTTCAAGCGGATCACCGTTGGAATCGGCACCGACTTTTGCAAACTTTGGATATTCTTTCTTCAGGGTGTTATACCCGTGAGGACATGTTGTTATAATTTTCTTGACGTTATATGCCTTGAAGGTTTCAAGGTTCTGCATTGCCAGTATATGGAACAGGTATTCGTTCCCTGCACGCATGGCGGAATCACCACAGCAGGCCTCTTCCGCGCCAAGTATACCGATCTTGTATCCGGCAGCTTCCATCAGCCTGCAGAAGGCAATGGCCACCTTCTGGTTTCTCTTGTCATAAGACGCGGCACAACCCACGTAGTAGAGGTAGTCAACATCCGCATCCTCTGAGAGTGTCTTCACGTTCAGGTCCTCGGGGATCCAGTCTCCACGTGCTGCAAAACCGAAACCGTAAGGATTGGAGTTGTTCTCCATGTTGGAGAAGGACGTCTGCAGTTCAGCGGACATCTTCCCTTCCATAAGGACCTGGTATCGTCTCATGTCATTGATCTTGCCAACATGTTCTATCTGAACGGGGCAGTTTTCAAGACATGCTCCACAGTTGGTACATGACCAGATCTCGTCTTCAAGCACCCAGCCGCCTATCAGCTGCTTTTCATCCACAACACTTGCCGGGTCTTCTACGTCCATGATCCGTGGAACACGATCGTCCATGGCATCCTTTACGTCAGTGACTATCTTCTTTGGAGACAGGGGCTTTTCGGTCAGCCATGCCGGGCAGTTATCCTGGCATCGCCCGCAGCGTGTACATGCGTCCCCGTCCATCAGCTGTTTCCATGTAAATTCCTCTACCGTGCCAACACCAAAGCTTTCAGCTGTTTCGAACTCGGCGGGGTCGATGAGCTTCATTGCGTACTTGGTCTTTGGACTTTCATTGTCAAGGTTCTGGTAATACACGTTCAGCATGGTAGTTATTACATGTCCCAGTTTCCCGGTTAACACCAGCCCGATAAAGGAAAATGCCATGATCATGTGTACCCACCAGTTGACATAATGGGCTACTTCCATTCCGCCAACGCTTGCCCATGTGAACGCATGGGCAAGGGCATACCCAACCGGTGACCATACTTCAAATGCAGGATAGCCTGTAATGGCTATTCGCAATGCCTCGTTGATATATCCTGTGAGGATGATCAGGGTGATAAGCCCGAGAGCGAAATTATCGGTTGCCTTTGTATCAAGCCTGCTCGGTTTCGTCCTGTACCTTCTCCAGAAGGCAAGCGCAAGGCCGCCAAGTACCATGAGTCCGAACAGGTCGCCTGCAAGTGACCAGATAAGGTAAGTGTCACCCACAAGGAACTTGGTGTGGAAGAAAAGTTCCGTTACGTCTTCCTGCACCAGCAGTATCAGTGTAACGATAAAAAGACCAACGAACCCGAAGAACAGACCGGCATGCATAAGACCGGGATAACGCTCCCCGAGAACTTTTTTCTGTAAAAGTACATATTTAATAAATGCGACAATACGTTTTTCGTGAAAATCGGTACGCAGTTCGGGTTTACCCTGCCGCCATATCTTCACCTTTTTGACCAGCGTGTAAATAAGGAACACCGAAGCCACAATTAGAAAGAGATAGATCCCCCATCTCATGAATCCGTGCATGCCGCCAACATTAAAGTACGATTCTCGTGTAATCTCGGCAGCAGGCAGGTTATACATACTTGAAAGGCCCATGCTAACCCTCCTCGCGAATGATTAATAATTTCACACAAATAATTTTGAAATGATACAACGCGCCTGTCACATCGTCCATTACGTAAAATCATGACGCATTGTCAACTGAATTTTATACCCAAAAGCGTCTCCTTGTGCACCAGGATCATCACAATTTCCATGTACACGTGCTTTTCTGTGCTATACTTTTTATTTGACACCTGCATCCAACGGGTGCATAGTGTTGGAGAAAACGTAGTACATAAAAGTACTATCTTATCCAGAGTGGTGGAGGGAACTGGCCCCGTGAAACCACGGCAACCGGCAGTAAAGTCGGTGCCAAATCCAGCGGAGTATTTCCGGGAGATGAGATAGCAGGAATAAAAACCGCTATACTTTTTCCGGTAAGCGGTTTTTTTATTTTTCAAAACGTGAAGCAAAGCAGGTTGGCACATGAAGAATACCGAAGAAAAGAAGAGCAACTCGGTGGGGTACGTGACACAACAATATTTCACCTTTGCGGAACCGCCGAATGAGCTCAAACTTATATCAGGGCAAAAGCTGGGCCCCATCACCATCGCCTACGAGACCTACGGCACCCTGAACCAGGACAGGAGCAATGCCATACTCATACTGCATGCCCTGTCAGGAAGCGCGCATGCCGCCGGCTACCATTCGCCGGATGACAGGTACCCCGGCTGGTGGGACAACTACATCGGGCCCGGCAAGCCATTTGACACAGACAGGTACTTTATCATCTGTTCAAACGTGATCGGGGGCTGCAGCGGATCAACAGGCCCGGCAAGCATCAATCCTGAAACAGGAAGGGAGTACGGGCTTGACTTCCCCATGGTCACCGTGCAGGACATGGTGAAGGCACAGCGACACCTGGTTGAACACCTTGGCATCGAAAAACTCCTTGGCGTTGCAGGTGGATCCATGGGCGGGATGCAGGCCCTGCAATGGTCTATCATCTTTCCCGAGAAGGTACAGTCGGTTATCCCCATTGCAACTTCACCGTCCCTTTCGGCGCAGGGGATCGCCTTCAACGAGGTAGGACGTCAGGCCATCTACAGCGACCCCAACTGGAACAGGGGCAACTACTACAACGGCACGCCGCCACGCAATGGTCTTTCCCTGGCACGCATGATAGGCCACATCACCTACCTGAGCGAAAAGAGCATGCACGAAAAGTTCGGCAGGCGGCTGCAGGATTCTGATTTCCTCAAGTACAATTTCGACCTGGATTTCCAGGTGGAATCGTACCTGCATCACCAGGGAACCAACTTCGTTGAACGGTTTGACGCCAATTCGTACCTGTATATCACAAAGGCCATAGACTACTTTGACCTTCGTGAAGACTTCAACGGTGACCTGTTGAAAGCCTTTGAAAATGTGAAGGCAAATTACCTGGTTGTAAGTTTTTCCTCGGACTGGCTCTATCCAAGTGAGCAGTCACGTGAGATAGTAAAGTCACTCAGGGTAAACGCCAAGAATGTCATTTTTACCGAGATAGAGTCCGACAAGGGACACGACACATTTCTGCTGCCAAATCCACGGCTTGAAAAAAATATATCGAACTTCCTGGAGAGGGAATTCGAGAGGATACAGAAGAAAAATGGATTATCCACGGATAGGGTATGATTTAGTACTAAACCAGATCGATCCCGGCTCCAGGGTTCTTGACCTTGGATGCGGGGACGGCATTCTGCTGCAGCGCCTGCAGGAGGAACGTGACGTTGAAGGTTTCGGGGTGGAGATCAGCTCCGAGGGAGTGAGCCAGTGCGTTGAGAAAGGCCTGTATTGCTACCAGGGAGACATTGACGACGGGCTTTCCGATTACAGGGACAACTCCTTCGACTACGTCATCCTTAACCAGACCCTGCAGAGCACCAAGAAGCCGGTATACGTCATACGGGAGATCATGCGTATTGCCCGTAATGCCGTCATCAGTTTTCCCAATTTCGCACACAGGAGCATCAGGTTTCACATCCTGGTACGGGGCACCATGCCCGTGAACAAGCTCTTACCCTACGAGTGGTATGATACGCCCAACATTCACCTGCTGACCATACGCGACTTCAAGGCCCATTGCGTCAACAACGGGTATCCGGTTAAAAAAGAGATCCATTTCAGCTCAAGCGGCGAGTACCAGTCGCGCCCGGCTCACTTTTTACCCAACCTTTTTGCAGAATACGGTTTTTTTATCCTTGATGGAACACCATTCACAACGCAGACTATCACCCATGACAGGAACGCGATTTAAAGTAGTATCACCGTACAAACCATCCGGCGACCAGGAAGCTGCCATACGGGACCTGGGTGCGGGCATACGTGACCACCTGCGCCTGCAGACACTGCTGGGGGTTACCGGTTCGGGGAAGACCTTCACCATGGCCAAGGTGATCGAGGAAACCCGGAAACCCACCCTGGTGCTGACCCACAACAAGACCCTGGCTGCCCAGCTGTACAGGGAATTCAAGGAGTATTTTCCGGAAAACGCCGTGGAGTATTTCGTATCATACTACGATTATTACCAGCCCGAGGCCTACGTGGTCACACAGGATCTCTACATAGAGAAGGACGCAAGCATCAACGACGAGATCGACAGGCTCAGGCTGAAGGCAACCTCCTCCATCCTTGAACGGAACGACGTCATCGTTGTAGCATCGGTGTCCTGCATTTACGGCCTTGGTAGCCCGGCGGAGTTTGAGCGCATGCACATTCGGCTGCGGGTGGGCGAAGAGCAGGACCGTGACCAGCTGCTGAGAAAGCTGGTGTCCATACACTACGAGCGCAACGACGTGGCATTCACCAGGGGAACGTTCAGGGTACGGGGGGACGTGGTAGAGGTGTTCCCCGCCTACCTGCAGGACGCCGTCCGTATCGAGTTCTTCGGCGACGAGGTTGAGTCTATCGCACGGGTACACCCACTTACCGGCCATGTGATTGAAAAGGAAGACTATACCTACATATACCCCGCCAAGCACTTCGTCTCATCACCGGAGGCAATGAAGGAGACGGTGCGCATGGTGGAAGAGGAGCTTGAAGCCCGACTGAAAGATCTCACCGACCAGGGAAAGCTTTTGGAGGCACAACGCCTTGAAAGCCGCACCCGATACGACATGGAGATGATGCTGGAGATGGGATACTGCAACGGCATAGAGAACTACTCCCGCATCATCGACAGGCGGCAGCCCGGTGAACCGCCCAATACCCTCATCAATTATTTCAAGGGAAACTTTCTGCTGTTCGTGGACGAGTCCCATGTGACCCTCCCCCAGGTGCGGGGAATGTACGAGGGTGACCGTTCACGCAAGATGAACCTGGTTGAGCACGGGTTCAGGCTCCCGTCCGCCCTCGATAACCGACCACTCTATTTCGAGGAGTTCGAGAATATAATCGACCAGGCGGTGTTCGTCTCCGCCACGCCGGCCGACTACGAGCTCGAGCACTCGCAGGAGGTGGTGGAACAGGTGATACGTCCCACCGGTTTACTTGACCCGGTTATCACCGTGCAGCCTGCAAAACACCAGGTTGACCACCTGATCGGGGAAATACGCAAACGGGTTGAACGCGACGAGCGGGTGCTGGTGACCACCCTCACCAAGAAAATGGCGGAGGACCTCACCGAGTACCTTGCCGAGGTTGGCATACAGGTGAGATATCTTCATTCGGAGATTGAGACCATAGAGCGGGTGGAGATCATCCGTGACCTGCGCAAGGGTGAGTTTGACTGCCTGGTGGGTATAAACCTGCTGCGGGAGGGACTTGACTTGCCGGAGGTATCGCTGGTGGCCATACTGGACGCAGACAAGGAAGGGTTTCTCCGGTCCACCCGTTCACTCATACAGACTGCCGGACGGGCTGCCCGAAACCAGAACGGGACTGTCATCATGTACGCTGATAAAATTACCCGCTCCATGCAGCAGGCCATGGACGAGACGGCCCGACGCCGGACCCTGCAGGAAGAATACAACCGTGAGCATAATATTACTCCCAAAACCATTCAGAAGGAGGTGTGGGACATCATCGAACGTGAATACCACACCGACGATACCCTGGTGGATTACGTTGCCGAGTACGCCCAGGAGTACAAAACCCGGGATCCCGGCAAGCTGAAAGAGCTTCACGCACGCATAAAAGAGGACATGCTGCAGGCGGCATCCAACCTGGAATTCGAAAAGGCGGCGGTGCTGCGCGACGAGATGATGGAACTTGAAAAGAAGATAAAACTGCTGGAGAAGAAGAAATGATGCTTCTGAAAAAGGAAGACGTGAAAGATACCATACGGCTTGCACTCGAGGAGGACGTGAAGACCGGCGACGTGACCGCCGGTGCCATATTCTCCGGGAAGGACACCACCGGGGCTGTCATCGTTGCAAAGCAGGAGGGAATTTACTGCGGTACTCCCATGGTGGAATACGTGTACAGTGAACTGCATCCCGGCATTTCCGTTACCGTTAACCGTGAAGAAGGCAGCCGGGTGCAGGCCGGTGAAACCGTGGTGACCGTATCCGGCAACACCAGGGCAATACTGGGCGGGGAGCGGACGGTACTCAATTTCATTCAGCGGATGTCCGGCATTGCCACCCGTACCCGGCATATTGCAGACCTCCTCCAGGGAACCGGCATAAAGCTTCTTGATACCCGCAAGACCGCGCCGGGCCTGCGGATACCGGACAAGTACGCGGTGGCCTGCGGCGGCGGCACCAATCACCGGATGGGGCTCTTTGACATGGTGATGATCAAGGACAACCACATAAAGGCGGCCGGGAGCATCACCGCCGCCGTCAACATGGTGCGCCGGCAGCACGGGGAGACCTACCGGATCGAGGTGGAAGCCACCGGTATTGACGAGGTACGGGAAGCGCTTCAGGCAGGCGCGGATATCATCATGCTTGACAACATGAACAACAATACCATGCTTGATGCGGTTAACATGATCGGCGACGCGGCAGAGACCGAGGTTTCGGGGAACATGGACGAACAGAGAATACTTTCTCTCAGGAATATACCGGTTGATTATATCTCAATGGGTGCCCTTACCCACTCTGTCACTGCTTTTGACCTTTCAATGAAATTCATATAAGATATGAATTAATTATAAATTTTGACCTTTCAAGAATCTTGTTTAATAATAAGTGCTACATTGTCTTATAATATCCCCCAACGGGTTATAAAACATGAAACGAATATTATTCATACTAATAATTCTACTCTTCCATGCTGGAACTGCCCTGGCAGTTCCCCGGCTGGTAATTGAAAAATATAACGGGCCTGTCTCCCTTGAGACTAAGCCGGTTGTACTGCTTCAAAAGGGGGACAACCCCGTGTACAGTGAGCCGTCATTTGATGACTCTAACTGGAAGACAGTATCTTTCCCTTCCAACTGGAATGATCACTTCCCGGAATGGAAGGATATATGCTGGTACAGGCTTCACATAAAACTACCCGCTAAACTGCCCGATAAATCACTCGGTATCCGGCTGGGCACCATAATCGATGTTGACCGTGCATATTTCAACGGAACACCTATTGGGCAGACCGGTTCATTCGAAGAGGGAGGACAGTCAGCCTACGACGTAAAGCGGCTCTACCAGGTGCCTGTATCCCTGCTCCGACCCGGTGAAGACAATGTGCTTGCCATAAAGGTGAAAGGTCTTTTTTCCTACGTGAACGGTCCTTATACGGGCAATTTTGAGATAGGAGACTACAGTACTTTTCAGCGACAGTTTCTCTCCCGTGAATTTTTTGATATGATCTTCCCGGTGATTTATCTCACCGTCAGCATATACTTTTTGCTCTTTTTTATCAGAAGGCCCGAAGACAGGGAGAATCTCTTCTTTTCGCTTTTCACCGGCTTTTGCGCGTTTTACTTCTTCTTGAGAACGCAGGTAAAATATTTTCTCTTTGATAACTTCTATTATCTTAAAAAGATCGAATATTGCTTACTGGTTCTCATCCTTGTTTTCCTGCTGGAATTCATTACAATTTATTTCAAACGAAGGCGAAATATTTTCCATTATATATATTATGGCATAGCCCTCGTTTCATTCGTGGTTATAGTTTTTTCCGGGAGCTTCCAGTTGTGGGACAGGGTTATACAGTACGTGATGCAACCTGCATGGATCATTCCGGTTGTCCTTTCTGCATGGATACTTAGCACCGAGTTTGGAAAGAGCAGGGATGCACGTCTCATCCTGGGGACCATACTGGTACTATGTGTTACCTTTATAAACGACATGTTTGTCAACATGACCCTGTATGATCTTCCACGCCTTTCTAATTACGGCTTTTTCTTCGTGATCGCCGGCATTGCCATTATCCTGGACAATCGTTTCGTACGC
Organism: uncultured Leptospiraceae bacterium; assembly: GCA_964345775.1. GTDB lineage: Bacteria > Spirochaetota > UBA4802 > UBA4802 > UB4802 > M55B154. The sequence goes on from CAYFSO010000015.1 coordinate 25,524, forward strand.
CTGCATCACGAAGTTGCCGACCTGAACAAGAACCTTGAACAGAAGGTGATCGACCGCACCGAGGAGCTTTCCGCGGCCATGGAAGAGTTAAAGTCAATAAACGAGTACGTCACCGAGATCAACCATAAGAACGAGCGTGACCTTCAGCTTGCATCGGCGGTACAGCATGGCCTTATCGCACCCGTTATAAAAACATCCGAATGGGACACCGAGGTTTTTTTCAGGGCCGCCTCGTCCGTATCCGGCGACTTTTACGATTTTTACAGGCTGGATAAAAAGACACTTGGTGTGGCCCTCGTGGATGTATCGGGTCACGGGGTATCATCAGCACTTATTACCATGCTGGCAAAACCCATATTCGACCAGAGTTTTGGCAACAATCCACGGAATACATTACGGGAAATAATTACCGACATCAATGACCAGATGAAGGATACCCTCTCATCCATAGACAATTACCTCACTGGAATACTCATGCGCTTGCATCCTGATGCAATATATCTTATTAATGCAGCCCATCCCGCTCCCTTCTTCAAGTCAGCCCGCAGCGGAAAGATCGTTCAGGCCGGGGCCACGGGCATGTTCCTTGGCGTGGAAGGCATGGGAGAGGAGTACAAGACCGCCCGCATCAACGTGAAAAGCGGTGACCTGATACTGTTGTACACCGATGCACTGGTGGAAAGTAAAAATACCTACGGTGAGCAATTTGGAATGGACAGGGTAGAGGAAATACTGGCAATGCGCCACTGGTCACCAAAGGAACTGATGGACGAGTTGATGACCAGCCTTTTTGAATTTACCGGAAGCAGCGACCTGGACGACGACCTTACCATCATCGTATCACAACGAATGTGACGTGATGCGGTTACGATTCGTACATGTATATTCCGCGGCCGGTTTTTCTCCCAAGATAGCCGGCTGCAACGTACATCTTTAAGAGAGGACATGGCCTGTACTTGGGATCGCCAAACCCCTGGTACATCTCCTCCACAACAGCAAGCACAACGTCCAGTCCTATCATGTCAGCCAGTTCCAGCGGCCCCATGGGGAGGTTCATCCCCAGCTTCATGGTCTTATCTATGGCTTCCGCGGTGGCAGCACCCTCGTACAGGGTGAATATGGCCTCGTTGATCATGGGCATCATGATGCGGTTGATGACAAATCCCGGATAGTCCTTCGATTCCACGCACTTCTTGCCCAGTCGCCTGGCAATGCTTTTAGCCATCTCGAAAGTCTCCCTGGTGGTGACAAGCCCGCATATAAGCTCCACCACTTTCATGGGCCTTGCCGGGTTCATAAAATGCATGCCGATCACCGCCTCGGGCCTGTTGGTTGCAGCAGCTATTTCCGTTATAGAGATGGCCGATGTATTACTTGCCAGGATAACCGCCGGGTTGCAGATCTTATCAAGCTGCCTGAACAGCTGCCGCTTTTCCTCAAGGTTCTCGGTGATACATTCTATAATAAAGTCCGCGTTTACCATGTCCTTCAGGTTATCGTGAAGCTTCACCCGTGAAGCTATCTCGCCACGTGTGTTCTTATCGATCCTTCCTTCTTTGACGTACCTGTCAAGCCTGCCGGTAATACCGTCATAAGCCATCTTCAGGTGGGCCTGGTCAACATCATGCAAAATAACGCCCATCCCCGATTCGGCTGCCAGCTGGGCAATATCAGCCCCCATCAGTCCTGCACCAACTATTCCAAGTGTTTCCATTATATCAAATCTCCTTTATTCACCGTTCATTCATCACGGTTCACTTCTCATCCTGTCACACAACCCTGTTCCTGGATTCGTTCCGGGAAAAGGCATCAATATTTTCAGCTATCTCGTGAACAAGCCGCTTACGTGACTCAATACTTGCCCAGGCTATATGCGGGGTTATTATGCAGTTTGGTGCTTTCAAAAGCGGGTCATCGGCACGGGGGGGCTCCTCCTCCATCACGTCCAGTGCTGCGCCCGCTACCTGCTTTTCATTTAAGGCATGTGCAAGGGCACCTGGATCTACAATTGGCCCCCGCGCCATGTTTATGATATATGCCGATGGCTTCATTCTTCGAAGGAACTCGGCATTTACCAGGTGATGTGAATCATCGGTCAGCGGCATGTGAATTGAAATAATATCAGATATTTCCGCAATACGGTAAAGGGGATATCTTTCAACATCATCATGATAATCCACACCTTCACGCTTGAGTGCCACCACGTTCATCCCGAATGCCTCTGCAAGCCTTCCAACTTCACTGCCTGTATCACCGTACCCCATGATCCCCAGGACTTTTCCCTTAAGGTCAAAGGTTGGCCATGTCCCAATGGTAAAGATGGAGGACTCGGGCCAGGTGCCGTCATGGGTGGCACGATTATATTCAACCAGGTTTCCCGCAAGGGCAAGCATGGTGCACATGGTGTGCTGTGCCACAGACGTGGTGGAGTACCCCGGCACATTTGTGACGGCCACACCCTTCTTCTTTGCCGTCTCCAGGTCTATGTTGTTCACACCGGTAGCCGCTACAGCGATACATTTCACCGATGGACATTGTTCCAGTACCTCCTCGTTGCATACCACCTTGTTGGTGATGACAACGTCCGCGTCGCCTACACGGCGTGGTGCATCATGGGCGGGGGTTATATCATGGGTTATAAATTCACCAAGGTCAGCTATTTCAGAGAAGTCAATGTCACCATAATCCACGGTGGCAGCATCAAGGAATACTATCTTCATTCGTTCTCTCCTTCCCGGGATGTGGTATACCTGAACACCTTGCCGGGATACGGTGCGTTGAGCGCATCTGTTGATGCCGTAATAAAAACAGTATCACATGAATCAGCAAAATTAATATTAGTCACATATGGCTCGGGAACATCTATCTCGCCAATCATTTTTCCCGAAAGATCGGTTACGAGAACTGCAGCAGCACCGTAGACACACACGAACAACCTCTCATGATCATCAGCCTTCAGGCCATCGGGACCGGTATACTCACCGCTTAAACGCGATCCATCCATAATTGATGCAAGATTCAAGAACGTGTTGTAATTGCTTAAAAGCCCGGTCTTTGCAACAGTAAACCGGGATATCTTCTTTGAAAGATGTTCGTTTACCAGCAGTTCCTTTCCATCCTGCACAAGTGCAAGGCCATTGGGATAATGCAGCCCGTTCGCCACGAGAATTATCTCTCCCTCCGGGCGTATATAGTAAATTTTTCCTGTGGGGGCAGCCTTCGCATCAAATGTACCCGATGCTGAAAAATACATACCCCCTTTTTCATCCTTCACGAAATCGTTTGGTCCATTGAAAGGGATTCCGTCCAGATTTTTATCAATTGTACGCAGGCTCCTGCCCTCAGTATCGATCTCAACAAGGCTGTTGGAATCATAGCATGTCACCAGCATGGTATTATCACCTGTATCTACGAGGGCGGAAGGCCCGCATCCACGCTGTTCCCAGAGCACCGTGTTCTCCTTCCCGTTCCAGCGCATTACCCTGTGCTTCGAGTATTCCGTGTAATACAGGGCTTTATTCATCCATAATGGCCCCTCGGGATAGAAGCTCTCATCATTCACCACCGTGTCAAGGCTGTAGGCTGGCGCCTGCACCTGCACTCCCATTATGAATACGATAAAGGCCAGGCCCGCGATTATCACCAGCCCAACCATTGCCTTGATATTCCACATCTTCTTCTTTCCTCCTGCAAAAAAAACATCTTCACCCTGTACAGGTACGTCATACATCTTAGTTACCAGTGCCCGTCACCCGTCACCACTTCACACCGCCCTGTCCAGTTCATCCCGGAACAGGAGAAAATCATCAAGCTTCTCTGTTACAATTGAATACAGTATTTTTGGATCGATTTCTTCGTACTGATGTACGATCAGGTTACGTAACCTCACCATGGAACGATAGGGTTCAGTTGACTTGATAACACCAAGCATTTCCAGCTTTTCCATCGCCTCACTGGCCGTGGCGGCAGGTCCCGCTTTCTCAAGGGCGATGACACGTTCTGCTATGTCGATCATGATTTCCGTGCATACCTGGATTGCACGCTCAGTCATTGATCGGATCACCCAGTCTTCAACGAACTGTTCCTCTGTAAGTCCATCCGTATGTTTTTTCAGACGCTGCACCTGCGTATCCAGAAGGGCAAGCTTCCGTTGTATTATGCCGTTATATTTCACCCGTTGCCTCCAGGCGGTATTTGCGTTGTTTCTCATAATGAACCATCTGGGTTTCATATTCCCTGCAGGTAAGTGAATAAAAACTGAGCCACAGTTCTTCATTCCTGGTAAAAAGCAGACGTCCCTTTAACGCCTCAAAACGGTATACCGGTTCAGCCCTGTTAAGGAAACCCAGGTCGCAGCGGACCGGGCCAACAACATCCCTGCAAATGTCCTGGATGTCTATATACACATCCATTGACGCCTCACCTTCCATGTAAACCGCAAGGTCCAGGTCACTGTAGGGTTTGACTACGCCACCATCCGCGGCAGAACCAAGCACACAGGCAAACACCATCTGCGGAACACCTGACGCAAGGGCATCCGCCAGGGCGTCAAAATCAACCCTGTATTCCATGTCAGAAGTATCTATATGTCGCTTGGAAATTCCCATACACACCTTTATTCGTAGCCATTATGGTTACATGAAAACGGCCATTGTCAATTGCTTTTCAGGTTTATCAGCGGGGTATGCATGAAGCGAATCACTGGTCACTCTTCACTCCTCACTTTTCACCTGTCCTTATCCATCTGTGTTAATCGAGCGAAGCAGGTAGCTAACTATTTTGAAGTGGCAGGTCGAACATCTCCTGTATCACCTTCATGGCCCGTACCAGTTCCCTGTCGTAGGGTACCTGCTCGCTGTAGTCTTTCACGTGTACCCACCTGAAACGCTGGTCCTCCGGGATCATCACTTCCATGTCATCAACGATGGCATTATGTTCAACAGGTACCATGCACCTGCGCAGGTCCTTAATGGTGCCGTCCTCACCCTGGTCCCAGGTGATGTACTCGTACCTGTAAAGGAACTCCTCTTCTATCCATCCACCGGCCAGCAGGTGACCGAATACGTCCGTCACCTCCTTTTCACCAAGCAGGGTATAGATAAAGATACGGTCAAAGTGCGTAAGCAGGAATGATAGAAATGCTTTCAGACCCGGCCGGGGACCCTTGTCGAAATAATTGGTTACAAGCGTCCCCTCTATATCAAGGGTGATGAAACGCTTTTTCCTGACCGATACCTGCTTCAACGTGCCGGCAGCACCGCCAGCGGTGTCAAACCTCAGGGAAGGGTCTGGTGAAAGGGCTTTCATAAAAAAATCATGAAAGTAGACGGGTATAGACCGATCAGCTTCAACCTCTTCGAAACAGGATGGTGTTGCACCTGAAAGCATCTGTGCCAGCACAACGGCTGCTGAAAATATATCGCTCTGCCTCGAGGGGAACTGTCCCTGCTGTAACTCGGGTGCCATGTATCCCGGTGTCCCAACCGCCACGCCGGGGGTGAGATCCCTGTCACCTGTATTCATGTCAAAGGCGATACCAAAATCGATCAACCGAACCTCCCCGTCGCTTGAGAAGAGGATATTGTCGGGTTTAAGGTCGTTATGCACGATACCGTGTTCGTGAACAACGTCTATGGCCTCAAGCAGGTTAATGGCAATACGCCGGGCCACGGTTTCTGCCAGCACACCGTCGTGGGTGAGGTAATCCATGAGGGAACCGCGTTCGGCATATTCCTGTGAAAAGACGACACCGTACCCTTCCGCCTTCAGCCTTTGGGGGGTTATCACGTGTTTATCATTTATTCCACGGGTAAACCGTTCCTCGTTAATAAAGCGCCAGTAATTTTCGTCGAATCCCCCTTCCTTGTTTTCGAAGGTTTTCAATACCACCGTGTCATTCTTTTCCCTGTCCCATGCAAGGTACACGTCCGCGGTACCCCCACGCCATATGATACCGCCCACTGTAATGTGATTCAGTTCCTGGCCATCCGTGAACCGTGCGGGTATATTCAGCAAACCGCTGGCTGTGTCTTCATCCAGGTTGAGGGTTCCCCTGTAAGGACGACCGGTTATCTTTTCAACATGCGGCGGGGCACCTGCCACACCCTCTTCCACGTAAAACCCCGAACTTCCCCGCACCCTTCTCAATATAAACAATTTTCCCAGCGGGTTGTCAGCGGCACGGATCCATACTGCCAGCGGAGAGAGTGTCAGGAATTGTCCATTACGCGGGTCAAACAGGATTGGTGTTCCCTGTGGTACCAGGTCCAGCACCTGATCATGATCTGAATTCCACACCATGTATTCCATTCTTGGCCCCAAAAGGACCCTGAACCCTTCATCCTCAATTATTACCAGCCTGCAGCGTCCGAGGTACTCAAGCTCCTGCAATGCCCGCTGCAACAGGTTAAATTCATCAACCCCGGTTCGCCCCGAATAAATATTTGCCAGCTGGTACAGGTATGGTGACACCGGGAAAGACATACCTTCCGGCCACTGGTTTCCATCAAGTTTCAGTTTCAAATCGTTGAAACCCGGTGGATTTATTGAAGCTTTTTCGTGCAGGGCCAGGTAATTGCACTGTTTCAGCATGGCAGTGTAGCGCACGGCAACGGAGGCACACCAGGTGATCCTGTTCTGAAGTTCATCGGGATATATGGCGAAACAGGCCGATTCAAATGCCCGGGACACCGGTCTTGGAAACCGGTAACGGAGGGAAAACCATGATAAAAACTCTTTTTCACCCGGCATAGACTACCTGTTCCCTGCTATAGATCGTAATAAAAAATTTTCGTCGGGTACCCGTCGTTGTCTATCTCGTCCTCCAGGTATTGCCATCCCCTGTTAGAGTAATACGAGGCAAGGTCAATTTCTTCGCTTGGCCCCGTGAAAAGGTGCACACGCGGAAATCCGGAGTACTTTGCCCCCTCCAGTACCGCCTTCACAAGCTCTTCTGCAATCCCCCTGTTCCTGAATTCCGGGATCACGAAAAGGGAGGCAAGCCAGGGGTTCAGATCCTTCCTGCTCCAGAGATCATCCATCTTCAATGATGCCATCCCTACCGGCATGTCTTCCTCAATGGCCGCCCATGCAAGGGGCAGGTTGACGGTCCCCGTCCGCATCCTGTATGCCTTGATGATGGTATCGCAGGTAATGTCCCGCTCCCTGTACCACAGGTTATACGACCAGTACGCCAGCACCGGCGCGTAGTCGGGACAATCCTCAAGCCGTAGAATCTTTGCCATTTATTATTCCATTTTATTTATTACCTGCCACCGAGACACGGATACACCGAGAAGAATTATATATTCTCATTCTCTGTGGTTCTGTGACTCGGTGGCCTTATCATCCATCAGAAGGGCAGTTTGAATTCCTTCTCTGCCGCTTCAATCTGTCGTTTCTTCTCCGCGTCATCCCAGCCAAGTTCCTTTGCAGCCAGGTCTGCAACCTGCTGCAGCACTTCCTTACCGGGATGCCCGATGGTACCTATCCCCGTCCGTCTGAATAATATGTCGTTCAGGGTAACCGCCATCTCGTTGCGCACCGCAAAAAGCACCTCTGCCAGGATCTCCCCGTCAGGGGTCACCGGTCTGGAAAGCGTACTGTCTTCCTTTCCCAGCTTCATTATCTCATCATACTCGGTTCCGTAATTCCTTGCAAGGTATTCAAGTGTTTTCTCATCAAAACTGTTCCTTTCGGTGTTGACCGTTTCCAGGAATCTCTCCAGGTCCTTTATCTCGCACCCGTAGAGGTAATGCTTATCGGTTTCACTGTCCGGCAATTTTTCCCCCAGTTTCTTGCCCACCATTTTTACCACGTTCTCTGCAAGGTTCCTGCTGGTTGTATACTTTCCACCTTCAACGGTTATCAGTCCATCGAAGCCGTCTTTCTTATTGTCATAGATCTCGTAGCGCCTGGAGGACTCGTAGGTCCCTTCAACCTGGTCTTCTACAAGCGGCCGCAGGCCACCATAGACGTAATATATATCCTCGTAGTTTACGAGTCTTTTCCCAAAAGTATTCTCAATCTCATCAAGAAAATCATCAACGCTTTCTTTCGTGACAGTGTACTCGTCGGGATCTCCCTGGTATTCCCTGTCGGTTGTACCGATGAGGGTGTACCCGCGCCACGGGATCAGGAAAAAATGCCGTCCCTTCGGGGTCATCATGGCCACCGCGTACTTGTTCACCACCGGCCGGGTGATAAGATGAATACCTTCCGATCTCCGGATAGAATGTTCATTTTCACCTTCACCCGCAAGGGACAACACGATATCAGCCCATGGGCCGCCGCAGTTTACGGTAAGGCGGCCACGTACTTCTACTTCCCTGTCCCTGAGTGAGTCGTATACACGGGCCCCCTGGACGGTATTGTCACTTGATTTCAGGAAACTTTTTACCTCGGCGTAATTGGCAACATCTGCACCCAGCTGCACCGCGGACTTTACAAAGGCAAGGGTGAGCCGCTCCGGTGATATGCTCTGGCAGTCATAATACACGGTGGCAGCTGATAAGCCTTCCTGTCGCAGGTTTGGTTCTGTTTCAAGGGCCTTTTTTCTGGAAACAGAATAATGCATTGGGATCTTCTTTGCCTTGTCCCATGTCCATCCCTTATCAAAAGACAGGATATCATAGAGTATCATCCCCGCCTTGATAACCCAGCGGTTATTCAAAAGCTTATTATAGTTGGGCACCATGAACGGGAAGGGATACACCAGGTTTGGTGCAATGTTCTCAAGTGTTCGCCTTTCTTTCAGGGATTCGCGTACCAGCCCGAATTCAAGGTAATTGAGATATCGTAACCCCCCATGGATCAGCTTCGAAGTGGCCGCCGACGTGGCCCACCCAAAGTCTCTTTTTTCAAGTAAGGCAACTGACAGCCCTCTTCGTGCGGCATCATAGGCAACCGCGGCACCGCTTATTCCGCCTCCAACTATTACTATATCATATACTTTCCCATCATACTGATCGATAAATCGTTTCACCTTGTACCTCCGTCCTCTCCATATACTTCACGGTAATACCAGTATATGGCCTCTTCTGTATATCGTAGCACATCTGCCGTTATCTGGCGAGCTAAAGAATCGTCCCTTTTCCTTATGGCATCCAGCACATCTTCGTGAAACTGCTGTGAGCGTTCCCGGTTCTCCTTCACTTCGAAATACAGGTACCCGTAGTCCCTGAAGACCTGGTTGAAGAAATTGAGTATGAACAAGTAAAAAAGGTTCCTGCTTGCCCTGGCTATCAGGTGATGCACATGCAGGTCCTTTTCAAGCATGTGCATGGATTCATCACGCACCATCTGCTCCAGTTCGCTCAATTCTTCTTCTGTCCTGTTCAGGGCAGCAAAGCCGGCCATCACCGGTACGATCATCTTCCGTATATCGAGGATATTACTGAGCACATCGATCTGGACCACGTCCTTCATGTAGATGATCTCCTTGAACAGTTCAAGGTTCCCACTCTCAAGGTAATCCTTCACGTATATGCCGTTCCCATGCCTGATCTCCACCAGTCCCAGCACTTCCATCTTCTTCAATGCCTCCCGTACCGTGGCACGGTTCACATTCAACTCCATGGCTATGTCACGTTCGGTGGGCAGCTTGTCTCCCACCGCAAACTTTCCGGATACGATCTTTTCCTGGAACTGCCGTACGATCTCGTGATGCAGCGAGCGCCTGTTTATGGGTTCAAACGAACCCTTCATGTCATTCATGGTGACACCTCGAACACATATTGGTTCGACCAATGTGCATAAATTATTGGGTAGATACAAGTATTTTTCGGAATTTTCTAAAGGAAAGGATTATGAAGGACGGGAAATCTTGTGTACCCCGTCTTCAAGCACGCAGTTATACACCTCGGGGGTTCGCCCGAACTGGTTTTCAAACTTTTTCGTAATACCCTCAATGAACCTGTCAACCGCGTACAGGGCAACCATGGTAATGGTACATCCACCAAATCCGCCACCCATCATCCTGGAACCATACACGCCGTCAAACTCCCCTGCCCATTCAACCATCTGGTCTATCTCGGGAATGCTCACTTCGAAGTTGTCCCTGAGGCTTTCATGTGAACCATACATGGCAGCTCCTGCATCATGAAGACTGTAATCCTGCATGTATGATGCAAATTCCTTAACCCTCTGGTTCTCTGTAACAGCATGAAGTGTTCGCCGGTATTCCACGTCAGGCAATTGAGATTTCACAAGGTCCATTTTTTCCACGGGGATCTCGCACAGGTGATCTATATCCATACCACCCTCCTGCAGTATCTGCAGGGCCTGTTCACATTCCTTTCTCCTGTCATTGTATCCCGAATCACGAAGAGAATGCTTAATACCACTGTTAACCAGCACAAAGTGCACCGCGTTAGAATCCACCGGTATATATTCAAAGGACAGGTCCCGGGTATCCAGCATGATGGCATTATCCCTTTTCCCGTTGATCACCGCGAACTGGTCCATGATACCGCAGCTTACACCAGCTACTTCCCATTCAACCCTCTGGGCAATTCGCGCCATTTCATCTTTATTCATGTTTATATTGTTTAGTCGTGACAGGGCAAACATGGTACACACGGTTATTGCTGCGGAGCTTGACATGCCGGCACCGGCAGGCAGTGTATTCCTGAATGAAAGATCATAGCCCGATTTCCAGTCAATATCCATCAGCTTGCATGCCCCGAAAGGATATATCCACCAGTGATCACCGGGGTCATCACAGGAGGCCAGGTTATCAAGATGTATTTCAAAGGGATCACCGAAGTCCACGGAGTTGAACCTGAGAATATTTTCATTATTTGGACTTATAGACAGGAATACCTCTTTGTCAACGGCGGCTGGCAGCACGGAGCCGCCATTGTAGTCAATATGCTCCCCAATAATATTTATCCTGCCGGGACAGGTAAAAACACGAACATTCCCAGGATCCCCGTACCATTGCGCATGCGTGGATAATAAGTTCTCTATCTCGGTCATAGGTTTCAATACTACCAGTAAAAAAGGATATTATTCCGATGTTTGGAACGCCTTGAGAAACCAGCGTCCAAAATCTGACATGGATATTGATACCGGTTCATGTGCTCCTGAATACCGGTAATGCAATACACCAAAGTGATTCAACCATGTAAACAGGTAAAAATCAAGGAAAGAAATGAAGAAGGTATCATTAAGACCGGCAACCCCGGTCATCTCAAAGAACTCGTTGGCGATGTCTTCCACTGCCACCCCATCATTGCTCTTTGAAAGAAGATCGATAAAAATTGACCGGATTTTCTGGATCTCTGCTGCAGCCCCGGGAGCGGATGGGAAAATATCCTCCCATTTACACCTGTTCCAGAACCCGTCAAAAAGCTTTTTGTACAATTCAGAAGAGGACCCTGAACCCTGGATACATGCCCTTCCCCTGTCATTTTTCAACAGGCCCGATTCCCTGAGGATAATTACAAGTTGTTTCACATAAATTAATAATAACTCGTCATCTACCGGACCTGCAAAATCTTCGTTAGACAGTTCGGTAGCGCAGGAATTGTAAAATCCGTCAGTGAAACGATCCTCTTCATCAAGCTGGTGGCTGCCGGATTCCACCCTGGATATGATAAATTCAGCCAGTTGCATTGCGAATGTCTTTTTCATCTTTTTCTCATGCTGCTGTAAAGATGACGGCTCACGAACCAGCCGTATATCGAACTGAGCGGACGATACTGGCGGCGCCTGTACCAGCCAGACCTGCTGATAACATTCCTGCATAACCCTGTTGAAAATGAGATGCCTGTCGCTGGGAGAATAGCTGTTAAATTTGTGCTCTATTTCTTTCTTAAGCATATCTTTTGATATTTCCCGGTCTACAGCATTTTTTGCGATGAAATTAATTTCCAATGCCACCCGATGCGTATCCACATCAGAAGTGTTTTTCATATTTATCTTGTTTCTCCCCCACGTATTAAAAAAAAGAAGGAAACCATCAGAAGCCAATTATGACACTACTGGAAGC
>CAYFSO010000016.1:0-36890 GCA_964345775.1 uncultured Leptospiraceae bacterium
AGTCATATAACAAATTTTGATAGGTTTTCCCAACATTCCGGAATGAGCCATAATTTTTAATTTTTATAGACACAACAGGGATTTTCAATAATATTTGTACTATAACAGATACGTATTATATTTATATATTACCAGGTTTTTAATAAGAAAAACTCGTAACCTGTTGACTGGTTACGTATCAAATACAATCCGGATACCATGATGACGAAAAAAAAACAACAACAAGGTACTATTTCATTGTACGACACAACCCTGAGAGACGGGGCGCAGACTTTCGGCATATCCTTTTCCCTTCACGATAAGATCAGGATAGCAAGAGAGCTGGACAAGCTTAAAATTGACTACATTGAAGGTGGATGGCCGGGCTCAAATCCGAAGGACAACCTGTTCTTTTCAGAGATACGAAAGGCCGACCTTCAACATGCGAAGATCGCCGCCTTTGGTTCCACAAAGCGGCCAAAGCTTTCCTACCAGGAGGACGAACTCTTACAACAACTGGTTGATTCCCGGGCCAATACCATCACCATCGTTGCAAAGAGCTGGGACTTTCACGTCACCGAGGCACTGAATATCAGCCTGGATGACAACCTTGAACTGATTTACGGTACCTGTGCCTACCTGAAGGATAAGGGATTTGAGGTATTCCTTGACGCCGAACACTTTTTCGATGGATTCAAGGCAAACCGGGAATACGCCCTCCAGGCTGTGGAGAAAGCACGTGAAGGCGGCGCGGATCTCGTCTGCCTCTGCGACACGAACGGCGGCACGCTGAATCACGAGGTACACGATACAACCAGCACGGTAGTAAATTCCATCGAAGTTCCCATCGGCGTTCACCCTCACAACGATGCCGGGGTAGCCGTTGCCAATGGCCTTACGGGCGTGCTCGCCGGGGCTGTGCAGGTGCAGGGAACCATGAACGGGTACGGGGAACGATGTGGGAATTGTGACCTCGCCGTACTGCTGCCCAACCTGGTGATGAAAATGGGATACAATTGCAACGCCGAAGACTCCCTTATACACCTGACCGAGGTAAGCCGCTATATCAGCGAGATAGCCAACCTCGCACACAACGAACGCGCCCCCTACGTGGGTGATAACGCGTTTGCGCACAAGGGGGGTATTCACGTATCTGCCCTCAAGCGCAACACCAAAACCTACGAACACATCGATCCGTCCATCGTGGGAAACCGGAGAAAGGTTCTCATTTCAGAACTTGCGGGTAAGAGCAATATTGCTTTCAAGGCACAGGAAATGGGAATCACGCTTGACAGGGACGTGGTACTTCCCGCAAAAATATTAAAAAAGATCAAGGATCTTGAAGACAGCGGGTTCCAGTTTGAAGCCGCGGAGGGTTCATTTGAACTGTTGATCCGCCGTGCCACGGGAGAATATATACCGTTTTTCGCCCTCAAGGGATTCAGGGTCATCACGGAGAAGGACGAGTACAACCGGATGACCTGTGAAGCCACCATCAAGGTTGAGGTGGATGGGATGGTCGAACACACCGCGGCAAATGGCAATGGTCCTGTTGAAGCCCTGGACAATGCCCTCAGGAAAGCCCTTGAAACCTTCTACCCCGAAATTCGTGAGCTTCACCTGTCCGACTACAAGGTACGGGTACTTAACGAAAAAGAGGGGACGGGGTCCTCGGTCAGGGTACTCATTGACCATAAGAAACGAAGCGATCACTGGGGAACCGTCGGAGTTTCAACAAATATTATTGAGGCATCCTGGCAGGCCCTTGTTGACGGTATCGAGTACATGCTGTTCAAGAAGAATAACACGAAGACTGGAGAATAACAGCACGAATGTCAACACAACCCATTGGTATTTTCGATTCGGGTATCGGGGGCCTTACCGTTTGTAAGGCAATTACCGATCTTCTTCCCGGTGAAAATATAATCTACTTTGGCGATACGGGACGGTTTCCATACGGCACAAGGTCAATGGAGACCATAATACGCTATTCACGGGAAATCACCCGTTACCTTCGTTCCCGTGACGTAAAGATGATCGTTATCGCCTGCAACACATCCTCTGCCGCGGCACTTGAAACCCTGCAGCGGGAAAATGACATACCCGTAATCGGGGTGATCAACGCGGGTGCACGCGCCGCGTGCCAGAGGATTGCTGGTGACGTGATCGGCGTGGTGGGAACCAGGGCCACTGTAAAATCAGCATCTTACGTGCAGGCAATACACGGGATAGACAGCACCATCAGGGTAGTACAACGGCACGCCACCCTTTTCGTTTCACTGACAGAGGAAGGATGGATCGATGACGAGATAACAAGGCTTACCGCACGAAAATACCTGCAGGAAATGGTGGACCAGGGTGTCCGCACACTCATTCTTGGATGCACGCACTTCCCATTACTCAAGTCTGCCATACATACCGTGTATCCTGAACTTGACCTGGTAGATACCGGTGAAGAGATCGCGTACGAAGTGGTTAATATATTAAAAGAAAAAAACCTTGAAAATCCCGAAAGTCATGGCAGTATTGAACTGTATTCTTCAGATATAACCGACGCCATGCAGCGTCTCAAGGAAATGTTTTTCGGTGGCGACGGAACACCAATACAAAAACTCGTTATAAACGGATAACAGTATGAAAATCAAGAGCGTCTCACTTTGTCTCACATTCATAATGATACTTTGCAATGCCCACGCGGTTTCTTCATGGGATGTCTTCGACAGGGTCATAGCCGTTGTAAACGATACACCTATCGTAAAGAGTGAACTGGAAAGGCAGTTTGACAGGCTCACAAGTATCAAGAATATCAGGAAAAGCCGGTACAACAGGGAAAAGAGTAAAATTCTGGATAAATTCATCGAAGAAGCCATCGTTCAACAGGAAGCCGAGCGGCAGGCAATCCTTGTCAGCGAAGAAAAAGTAATGCTTCACATAAAGAAAACAATGCGCCGCAATAATATCGGGTCACTTGATGCCTTCAAGAAGATGATACGCAAGAAAGAAAATATGCCCTTCTCCCAGTACAAGGATGAGATCCGCCAGCAGCTTATAACCGAGCAGGTAATATCCATCGCCATTGGGGTATCACCACCATCCGAGGCCGAGGCCAGGGAATGGTTCAAAAACAACAGGCGTAAGCTTGGATACCAGGTGCATATAAAGCATATACTCATCCGTCCGAAGGGCAAATCCTTTTCAGAGGAAAAGCGTGTCAGCAAACAGGTACGGCAGCTGCGCAAGCGTATTATCAGGGGAGAATCCTTCGAAAAGATCGCCAGGGAGCATTCCCAGGACCCGGGTTCCGCACGTAACGGTGGAGACCTTGGCTGGGTCACTCTTGCCGAGCTGGACCCCTACATGGCCAACAAGGTGCACAAGATGCGAAAAAGAGGCCAGGTATCCAACGTTATCAAGTCGGGATACGGCTACCATATCGTGAAATACCTTGGTCGACGCCAGGTTCCCTATGAAGCAGTGGAAAACAGGATACTGAACATGCTGTACCAGAGAAATATGGCTGAACAGTTCAAAAAATGGGTTGCCCAGAAGCGCAGGGAATCCGACATAAAGATATACATGGAAAATTATGTCCGGTCTTAAAAAGGAGGACCCTGTGGGCCTTTCCCTGCTCATTTACGTTGACACCAGCATAAAAAACGACGAAGTTCTTACTTTCAAAGAAACATTTATCCCGGAGCACCAGGAAAACATACTTTCCGGCTCCATTGAGTTCGAAAAGGTTATATATTCTGTCCCGGAAGACTACTCCGGTAATCTAAATAATTCTACCCAGCTGATCAGGCGAGATGGTGTTGATACCATTGATTTCTGGAAGGAAGCCTTCCAGCTTTGCAACTCAGATGCTATTGTAAAAGTGTATGCGGATGCACCCTTTATTGATGCTGCAATCGTGGAAGACATGATACATCATCACCGTGAATACGGTGCCGAATACACCTATTCATGGAATGTACCGGCTGGATTCGGTTGCCAGGTCTATTCCAGTGAATTAATAGATTCGGTACCACCCTCGTATGACAGGGACGCCTCCTTCAGCAGTATCATACAGGCCAATATAAACCAGTTCGACGTGGAACTGTATTTCCGTGATCCGGATATACGATCGCTGCGCCTGGATTTCAGGGTATCTGATCCCCGCCAACAGCGTATCATGAAAAACCTTGCAAATATCCACGGATCCATACCCCGGTACACGGACATTGAGAAACTGGTACATGAAAACCCGAAGGCACTGAGGGTTGGCCCTTCATATCTTGAACTTGAATTGAACGGCACCTGTGACCTGGACTGCATTTTCTGTTACAGGAACACCCTTGCACATGAACACGGTGCGATGACGCCAGCTACACTTGATGCGGTTATTGACGGTATTCGAGTCTTCGGCCTGCCCTGCACCGTATGCCTGGGCGGTTCGGGCGAGCCCCTGATGCATGAAAACTTCTATACCATGCTCAATAAGATCTGTGATGAACCTCTTGTGAACAGGGTTGTCATCGAGACCAACGGCATATATGCCAATGCCAATTATGCAACTGCCCTGTCAGCAGTACAAGACAAGGAAATAATAACCATTGTCAACATGAACGGCATGGATGCTGAAACGTACAATTCCATACATGGTTCAGACCATTTCCAGGTGGTTCACCACAACATAGTACGTCTCCGGGACACCCTTCAGGATACCGGACACCGGCTGTTTGTCCAGGTGATGAAGATCAATGAAACCGAGCCCATTCTTGACAGATACTACGACTTCTGGGAAAATCAGCAGGTACCCATCATATTACAAAAGCAGAATACATACCTTGGCAGAATAGAGGACAGGAGATATTCCGATCTCACCCCTTTTGAAAGGACACCATGCTGGCATCTACAGCGTGACATGTACGTGCTCTGCGACGGCACCGTTGCCTTCTGCAAGCAGGACGTGGACGGTATCAATGCCGCTGGCAGGCTGGGAGACCTGCCCATGGAAGACATCTGGGAAAAAACATCCATTTCCTTTGAGAATGATTTCCGGGGAGATATTGCAGGCAGTCCTGACTGCGGTTCCTGCGACGAATGGTACACCTTCAATTTCTGAGAGCCCCGACGGGATATGATCGATGACCCCAGTAGTTATTGCCATCATACAGGCCAGGATGCAGTCAACCAGGCTGCCTGCCAAGGTTATGCAGCCACTTGCCGGCAAACCCCTCATCCAGCATGTCATAGAGAGATCCATGCTGATCACCCCCGTCCAGCGGGTAATCCTTGCAATACCAGACGATGATGAGAATACCCCCCTTGCAGAACTGGCAGGGCACATGGGAATAGACGTTTTCCGTGGTTCCACCCATAACGTACTTGAACGCTATTACCTGGCAGCCAGGCAATCTGGCGGTGATTTTATTGTACGGGTAACCGGTGACAACCCCTTTACCGATCACAACTATGCTGCGAAGACTGTAACCACCTGCATGGAAAAGAAGGCTGACCGCTGCACATTGGACGGCCTTCCCCTGGGAACCGCTGTAGAAGTGATCAGCTTTGACGCGCTGGAAAGGTCATATAAAGAGGCAACCAGGCCTTACCATTTTGAACACGTATCGCCCTATATCAAGGAACATCCCGGGATATTCACCATTGTGCATGACCCGTCGGGCTTTTCCATGCCCTTTGACCAGTTGCGTCTCACCGTTGATACACCCGAAGACCTGGAACTGGCGAAAATACTCTATGATAACCTGTACCGGGGTGAGCCGTTCACGCTGGAACCGGTCATTTCATTCCTGCGTGATAACCCGGGCTATATAAATTGTAACAGCATGGTAAAACAACGCCCCATGACATCCTGGGAAGGTCAGGATGGCTGAAAGCCACGTGCACATCATAACCGACCGCGGTCCCGGCATGGGGACGGGGCACCTGCAGAGAATGATGCTTCTTGCCTGGCACCTGGACAAGTACGGGCCATGCACTGCCAGCCTGCAGGTTCTGCATCCGTACAGGGACATGCCAAAAGAGATACTGCCTTTGGTTACAGACAGCATCCATCCTCGCACAGATATAATAATCCGTGACATGAGAAATTCCACCGGTGACGAAACAGGAAACCTGCGGAAACACGCTCCTGTCATCGCCATCGATGACGAGGGTGAGGGTGCAGAACTGGCCAGTGAAAGGTTGTACATCCTTCCACGGCCAGGGCAAAGTATTGATGAAAACCGTTTCCCGGCTTTTTTCCTGTACGGGTACGGGTTGTACAGGGGTCTTCAAGAGGGGTCAGAGCCCCCTGTCAGGGATATTGACCTCTCCCTGTACACCGGTAATGGTGAAGATCATCCTTATACTGAAAAAATCCTCTCACTGTTACCAGCGGATTTGACCGTTGCCCTGCTGAATGGAGATAAAAGCCGCATTATTGCCGGTGAAAGATCCATTACAGGTGACAAGCATGTCACATATACTTCACTGCTTACACGATCCCGCTGCGTCATGTCGCATTTCGGCATACTCTTATACGAGGCCAGTCTCTGTGGTTGTCACCTGGTAAGCGTGAATCCCACTGAATACCATTCTCACCTGGCAGATATTGCACCACTGCCCCTTTATAACGCCGGTTGTATAGACTCACTTCAAAAAGATCCCGTTGAAAAGATGCTTCATCAACTACTGTCCAGCCGGGAACAGCCGCCCCCTTCTCCAGGCAGTATATTGCAGCAGGTACATGAAAACCTGCAGTCATTCGTTCGCTGGCTCGTTTCCCTGCCGTTTTATCGTTGACGTTTTTCCCCGGTTTCCCCCACATTGAATCTTCATTCAGAAAAGAACCAGTGACGAGAGGTAACAATGGGAGATTCAGCCTGCTACAAGATCCTGAGATCACACCTGGTAGACGGCCGGTGCGAGCCGGGTGAAGAGATCGGCATTCGAATAGACCAGACACTGACACAGGATGCCACAGGTACAATGGCATACCTGCAGTTCGAGGCCATGGAAATACCCCGGGTGAAAACAGAGCTTTCGGTTTCCTACGTTGATCATAACACGCTGCAGATGGGCTTTGAGAACGCTGATGACCACAAGTACCTGCAGACCATGAATTCAAAGTACGGCATATACTATTCAAAAGCCGGTAACGGCATATGTCACCAGGTGCACCTGGAACGCTTCGGCAGGCCCGGCGCCACCCTGCTGGGATCCGACAGCCACACTCCCACCGGCGGGGGTATCGGCATGATCGCCATTGGGGCCGGCGGCCTGGACGTCGCTGTTGCCATGGGGGGCGGCCCTTTTTACCTCACATGTCCAAAGGTTGTCAACATCCGTCTAACCGGCAAACTGCGTCCATGGGTTTCCGCCAAGGACATCATACTGAAAGTACTTGAACTGCTCACCACCAGGGGAAACGTGGGCACCGTTGTCGAATATACGGGTCCCGGAATGCGAACACTGAGCGTCCCTGAACGTGCCACCATTACCAACATGGGGGCCGAGCTGGGTGTCACCACTTCCCTTTTTCCCAGCGACGAGATAACAAGGGAATTTTTGAAGGCACAGGACAGGGAAGACTCCTGGCAGGAAATACTCCCCGATAACGATGCCGACTACCATAAGATCATAGAGATGGATCTCTCCACGCTGGAACCCATGGTGGCATGTCCGCATTCACCGGACAACATCAGGAAAATAGCTGACATCAAGGGCATGAAGGTTGACCAGGTGGCCATTGGCAGCTGTACCAACGCCTCGTACAAGGACCTGGCAACCGTGGCAGCTGTTCTGAAAGGCAAGAAAGTGGACCCGTCCGTCAGCTTCATTGTTGCTCCGGGTTCACGGCAGGTTTTCGAGATGTTGTCTAAAAATGGTCTTCTTACAGACATAATTGCAAGCGGCGCCAGGATAATGGAATCGGCATGCGGGTTCTGTATTGGTGCCGGCCAGGCCCCCATTACCGAAGGCATTTCTCTTCGCACCAACAACAGGAATTTCGAGGGACGGTCAGGCACCAGCTCGGCCCAGGTATACCTGGTCAGCCCTGAAACGGCAGCCCTTTCTGCCCTCGAAGGAACCCTGGTAGATCCGCTGGATCAGCCGGAAGCAGACTACCCGTCCATCAAAATGCCAGGGTCCTTTGTAATAGACGACTCCATGATCATACCACCTTTCACTTCGAAGGAACCGGTATTCCGTGGTCCCAATATTGGTGATCCGCCCTATACCGAACCGCTTATGGACGAGATCGAGGGGACTGTGGGCCTCAAGGCAGGGGACAAGATAACCACCGACCACATCATGCCCGCGGGCCCGCGTCTTAAATTCCGGTCAAACATACCCGAGTACGCGAAGTACGTATTTGAGCACGTCAACCCTGAATTTGCCGCGCGAACAGTGGAAAACAAGGAAAAGGGTATCTACACTGCCATCGTGGCCGGCCATAGTTACGGCCAGGGTTCAAGCAGGGAGCATGCCGCAATATGCCCCATGTACCTGGGGGTACGCGCGGTACTGGCCAGGTCATTTGAGCGTATACACTCAACAAATCTGATCAACTTTGGCATATTGCCACTGGTATTCAAAAACGAGAAAGATTACGAAGCCATCCAGGAAACGAACACCTTTGCCATACGCGGTGCCCGCAAAATGGTAGAGGATGGTACCAGTATTTCCGTACATGTGAACGGCAGAGTGATCGAATGCACATTACTGGCATCTGACAGGCAGAGGAAGATCCTTCTTGAAGGTGGATTGCTTAACTACACGAAAAAACAGGTTTAAGCGATCATTTCAACAAGCTTCACGTTGAATCCGCAGAAGGGAAGCCATCCCTTTCGTTCTGCCTTGGCAGCGCTGAGAATGATATAAGGCATGTATTCAGGCTCGAATGGTTCCCGCAGCAGGTGCCATCCAATCTCGTGCAGCAGCCTGTTACCCTTCCTGTTATTGCACCACCTGCACGCGCTAACCAGGTTGAACCAGCTTGAAAAACCGTCACGCATTGGTTTCCCCGTTACCGATTCCCACCTGCTCCTGGGTATCACGTGATCAACGGTAAGATCCCTCATGGTAAAGTGTTCCCCGCAATACTGGCACTTCATGTCATCCCTGTATATGACATTCAGCTTTGAGAACACCACGCGTCGTCTTGGTAACTTGTGATAATGAAGCAATGATATTACAGAGGGGATCTTTAACGTGATGGAAGGTGATTTGATGGCCCGGTCCTCTTCAAGGACTGAAACAGCCTTTTCTGCCAGCATCAGGCAGATTGCTTCCTTTACGCTGGTGATCCTGATGGGAACAAAGCCTGCGTTGAGCACTAATACTTCTGAATTAAGCATGATATTCACTCACGCAGCCGTAGTGTAATAGTGTTGGTTTGCATTGACCCGTCTCCCTTATGAACATAAATCGTGTATTGGTACGCAATAACTATCATATTCGACGAAATACAGCCGTCAAGCAGATTAGTTGTAATTTTTTATTGCACATTTATCACGTATCCCGTATCCTGATATCAATCATTGTATTGCACATTCCCATATACTACTATGAACCGGGAGAAAACAGGTATGAACAGGCAACATATACGACTTCATCTTTCCATATTACTTTCCATTGTTATCATTTTTGCAATAACCGGCTGTGGGATGGAATTGCCGGTCAAAGAGATGTCCCGTGCACGGTACACTATTAGCCGTGCCGGCGAGGTTAAAGCCGAAAAATACGCACCCGACGAGTATGAAAAGGCACAGGAAAAACTGTACCAGTCACATGAATTACTGAAACAGGAAAAAGACAGTGACGCGCAAAAGGCAGCTGTGGAGTCACTGGAACTGGCAAGAGAAGCTATTGAAAAATCACTGCCACCCCTTGCGCAGGACACCCTTGCTGAAGCCAAACAGAAATATGACACGGCCACCGGTCTCTATGCCGGTGCACTTGCTCCGGATGAATACAATAAAGCTTCTGAACATATCAAAACAGCAGAAGCACTGTTCGCTGAAAATAAATACCGGGAATCGTACCAGGAATCACTTTCTGCCATTGCCAGCGCACAGGCTGCCATCAATATTGCAAGGCAGAACATACCCCGTCTTAAAGAAAAAATTGCCTCGTTAAGTGATCAGGCTGATAATCTTGCCAAGAACCGTGGTGATGACTTCGCGGCAACAGAGCTGGCACTGGCCAGGCAGCATATTACGGATGCAACAACCTCGCTTGAAAATGACAATATTAAAGAAGCCATGCCGCATATATCCGAAGCAGAAAAGGCACTTGAAGACGCCAAACTGAAGACCGGGAAAGGCCATGCCCTGGAGTCCCTCGACGCCGCCCGAAGTGCCCACAAGGAGGCCTCGCAGCATGAGAACGCCGCTTCCATCAAGGAAAAACTGGCCGCCGCATCGGCGCTTATCGCCTCGGCCGAGGAACTTCTTCAGCAGCAGGAATACGCCAATTCCCGTGATAAATCACAGGAGGCCCTCACCATCCTGAATGGAGCCCTCATCGCGATGGAGAAGCAAACCGAAGAGGAAAAGGAAAAAGACCTGCTCCAAAAAGAAAAGGACGAAGAAAGGCTCAAGGAATACGTGGTGAAATACCAGCCCGGGAAACGCGACTGCCTGTGGCGTATCGCCCAGAAGGTATACAAGAACGCCCGCATGTGGCCATATATTTACATAGCCAACAGGGACCAGATCAAGGATCCTGACCTGATATATCCCGGTCAGAAATTCGTAATACCCTCCATACCCGAAAAAGAGGAAAAGGGCCAGGTAAAAGAGGAAGAAACCGGGAAGAAGGAACCTGTTGAAACCGATGAGTCCACTGACAGAGAAGAAGTGGCGGAAAAACCAGAAGAGGTTGAAGACATCACCGATAATGAAACGCCGGGCACCTGATACATTACAACCTGCCGCAAAATACCTGGTTCCAGCGGCAGTATTGCTGCTGGTTTGTACCGCTTTTTCCAACAGGTTTGTGTATGCAAAGGGGATATCTCTTGATTCTGTCTACATATCCCGTACATCACCCGTGTATACACGTCTTCTCCATGCACGTCTTGATTCCTATTCTGCCGTATCAGCCTCATATGCGGACAATTCCATTATCTCGGCAGAGTGGATCAACGGCAATGATATAATATACATCAAGGAACTTGATTCCCGTGTAAACAGGGTATACAGGTACAGCATCCACTCCAGGAAAAAGCGAAATATCCACAGCTTCAGGGGCACCCTGATCGCGGAGCGAATATTACAAAAGGCGGGTTTTATGGTGATCAAGTATTTTGATACCGGGCATCCGCCACGGGTAAAGACCATTCTTCTTGATTGCAGTTCGGGAAAGGCTGCCCAGCTTCCCCTGAAAAGGCCTGCCATTGACTTCACGGTTACCCCTGGAGGTTCCTCCGTGTTATTCCATTCGAAAAAGGGCATTTACTCCCTGAATACGTCCACCCGAACCCATCAGCTGAAGGTGCCATCCGCAACCCTGCGCAACTATTCCAGCGGCAACAGTCCCGTTTTACTTTTCCCGTCCCCTGCCGGGAACAATTTATTGTACCTTGCCGGGGAAGCCGGTTCATACAGGGGTATCATCAAGTCCGGGAAAAAGACCAGCAGCATCAAAGATATATCCTCTTCCACGGAGTTATTCTGGACAGGCAACAGTTCCATTATTTACAGGAATGGCGGTCCCGGCTCATATAACGTGGTATTGCATGATATCTCCACCGGCCGTTCAAAATACCTTTTGAAGGGGTCTTTTGATACCTGTATAACATATCAACATGATGCGCACACTGCCGCTTTCTGCAGGGACCAGATGCTGTATCTCTACAATACCGGTACGGGAGACACGAATTTTACCGGACTTGAAACCGACGAAGTACGGGTGGCTCCAGGCGGGCAATACCTCAGTTCACTCCTGTACGGGAAACTGTTTATACTTAACCGTAACCGGTTATTAAAAAAACAGATTATCCTTGGAAGATTCTGGAAGAAAATGTTATCATTATACACGTATGCCGGGAAGAAAAGGGAATGGCATAAAAACGGATATACTTCCCGGTATATAACCCGGCGAAAAGAAAATTACAGGGATCTGCTCAATGATTAATATCCAGGGAATGCATAATGAAAAAGATACGGAAACACCAGATGGAGGAAAAATGGATAGAAACCTTGCACTGGAGGTAGTACGGGTTACCGAAGCTGCAGCCCTTAATGCCAGCCGTTACCTGGGCAGGGGAGACGAGAACCTGGCATATAAAAATGCTATCGAAGCCATGGCAAACGCCTTTAAGTCAGTGAACGTGAATGGATACATAGTGTGCGGTATAAGTGACCCGTCGTCAGAGCTGTACCGTGGTTTATCAACCGGTAACGACGAGGGACACGAAGTTGACCTTGCATTAAGCCCTCTTGACGGCCCTTCCACCTGCGCGGAAGGCGGGCACAATGCCATATCGGCCATTACCATCGGCGAAAGGGGGTCACTGTTCAAGGCACCACCCATTTACATGGAAAAGATTGCGGTTGGTCACCTTGCAAGGGGCGTCATTGACATCAACGAAGCTCCCGAGATCAACATCAAGAGGGTGGCCCGTGCCAAGGACAAGTACATTGAGGATATCACCGTCTGCATCCTTGACCGGGAGCGTCACCGGGAACTTGTTGAGCGAATTCGCGCAATTGGTGCACGTATCAAGCTGATCAAGGACGGGGACATTTCCGGGGCCATAGCTGCGGGGCTCGAGGACAAGGCCATTGATATTCTCATGGGTGTGGGAGGTGCCATGGAAGGAATACTGTCCGCCGCTGCACTCAAATGCCTTGACGGCGACCTGCAGGCACGATTCGTCTACAGGAACGATGAAGACAGGGAGATGATACTGGCAACCGGCGAAAATGACCTTGACAGGATCTACGCCATAAATGACCTTGCGAAGGGTCAGAACCACATGTTCTCTGCCACGGGGATCTCTGACGGTGAGCTTTTACCGGGAGTCCAGTTCTTTTCCGGCGGTGCGCAGACACATTCCATCGTAATGCGTGCGAAAACGCATACAATGAGATACATCACGGCCGTGCATCACTTTGACTACAAACCCATGTATTGAACAAGGAGAGGACAATGGAATCACTGGCTGAACTGGTTATGGAATACCAGACCCTGTTTGTCATAATAGCCATAGTTGCAATATTACTGGCCGCGCTTGTTATGAAGCGTTTCAGGATCCTTGCCATCGCGCTTGTCCTGGTGTCTGCTTTCGTTTTTTATGTACTCATGCATGGTGAACATGTACTGAAAGACGGGATGGATACCATAAAACAGCAGGGACAGGAAAAAACAATTGAAAATATACAGTAAAAATTGCATACTGGGCGTTTAACACTAATCTATCACTTTGGAGTAAACGGTGAAACTATCGCTTGTAAAAAACCAGAACATTGGATCCAGGATTTCCGATCTTGGACGCGATCTTCCCCCGTCGGGGATCAGGGAATTTTTTGATATCGTGTATTCTACGCCCGACTGTATTTCACTGGGAGTCGGTGAACCCGATTTTGTCACCCCGTGGAGAATATCAGACGCGGGGATCCTCTCCATCAACGACGGTTATACCCATTATACACCCAACAAGGGTATAATTGAACTCAGGCAGCTGGTATCAGATTACATATCAAAAAGGACCGGTGTTGAATACAGCGCCTCTGACGAGATATTCATAACACTTGGCGTAAGCCAGGGACTTGATATTGCCCTTCGGAGCATTATTAACCCGGGTGACGAGGTAATATTCTTCGAGCCCTGTTACGTATCCTATCCCGCAACGATCCAGCTTGCACAGGGTGTCCCAATTTCCATCCCGTTGTACCTTAATGATGGCTTTGCCATCGACGTAAAGGCATTGGAAAAGGCAATTACCGGCAAGACCAAGGCGGTGCTTCTTAATTATCCCGGCAACCCCACGGGTGCAACCATATCAAAAAATACCCTGAAGGCAATTGCCCGCCTTGCAGAAAAGCATAACCTGGTAGTTATTTCAGATGAAATATATGAATCACTTACCTACGACACCGATCACTTTTCCATAATATCGCTGCCCGGGATGAAAGAACGAACCATTTACCTCAATGGTTTTTCAAAGTCCCATGCAATGACAGGCTGGCGACTGGGATATACCGCCGCACCAGCCGAGCTGTTGAATATCATGGTGAAAATACATCAATATACGGCACTGTGTGCCCCCTCCATTGCCCAGTACGCCGCCATTGAGGCCATAACAAATTCCAACAGGGACGTGGCGAAGATGAAGTCACATTACGTAAAAAGGCGAAATTTCATTGCCAACCGGTTCCATGAGATGGGCCTTCCATGTCATCTGCCCGAAGGGGCCTTTTACGTATTTCCGGATATCTCTTCAACCGGCATGAACGCCAAAGACTTCGCCCTTGAACTGCTGCAGGCCGAAAAGGTGGCAGTTGTTCCCGGCGACGCGTTTGGCGCACATTGTGGCAATCATATCAGGTGTTCATTTGCCACATCCATGGATAACCTCAAGGAGGCAATGAAACGTATTGAACGTTTCGTAGCTTCTAAAGGATAAAGCCATGTCCTTTCTCATTGATGGTTTCAACCTGATATACAAGTTTCCTGCATTTGAAGCCCTCATGTACGAGAACGACCTTGTTGGGGCAAGGAATGGACTCCTCTCACTTTTAAAAAAATACGAAAAGATCACCCGTAAACATATACGGGTGGTTTTCGACGGGAAAAAACAGCGATCCCTTGAGATTAGAAGTGAAACATACGGCACCATCGACGTGTATTATTCACTTGAATATTCCGCCGACTACCTGATAAAGCAGTTCATCAGGAAGGACATCAATCCGCGATCCAAAACAGTAATAACCTCTGACAAGGACATCATCGCATACGTGACCAGGCACAGGGCAAAGGTAAAAACAAGCGAAGAGTTCGCCGAAGAAGTGAACAATACAATACGAGAATGGGAAGAGGCACAGATACCCGAAAAGGAAGAAGATCCTTCCGTGTCAGGTGAGGAGATAGCCTACTGGGAAAGGCTATTCAGCAGGAAAAAGAAAAACTAACTTCTCTTTTTTACAATTCGGCAGCCAGTACCGCGGCACCTATGGCCCCGTTTTCCTGGGCGTTTCCAGATACCTCTATGGACAATCCAAGTTTATCTTCCATGGCACGAACTACCCCCTGGTTCTTGGCAACCCCGCCGGTCATCATTACCGGTTCCCGCACACCAACCCGGTGCGCCATGGCGCCCACCCTGGCGGCAATCGATTCGTGAATACCCGCGATGATATTATGGCGTTCCTCCCCCTTCGAGATAAGTGAGATCACCTCTGATTCGGCAAACACGGTACACAGGCTGCTTATCTTTGCCGGTTTTTCCGCGGAAAGTGATATATCGCCAAACTCATCAAGTGCCACCTCCAGGGCCCGTGCCATAACCTCCAGGAATCGGCCGGTACCGGCTGCGCACTTGTCATTCATTGCGAAATCCTTTACCCTTCCAGCATCATCTATGGCAATGGTTTTACTGTCCTGGCCGCCTATATCTATTATTGACCGTATATGCGGGTTCAGAAAATGCGCCCCCCTGGCATGACAGGTGATCTCTGTTATGGCCTTGTCTGCGAATTTTACACTGTTGCGGCCATATCCCGTAGATACGATCTTGTCCATCTTCTCACCTGCAAGGTTCAGCTCATCCAGCAGCTCCTCCATAACCCGCTGTCCCGCCTTTTCCGCGTTGTAGCCGGTGAATACCACCCTTGTGCCCAGCAGCGTTCCATCATCCATTACGGCCGCTTTCGTTGTTATAGACCCTATGTCCATGCCAAGTGTTCTCATTATGCACCCCGTGATTTATTCCTCTTCTTTTTCCATTATCTGCATCTTGTATTCCAGCGGGAGGTACTTGATAATGTTTCCGGGTTCAAATTCCCTGCGCTCTATGGCTCCCAGTATCACAATATGCGTGGTATCCCCCTCCCGCTTCCTGAATTCACGAAACTTTACCGGCGGTGCCATGGAATCAAAACGCCACCTGGTATACAGCATCCTGCCAACGGCCGCTTCCATCTTCTTGACCATCAGGTCAACTATCTTGTCTTTTACCCTGTCCCTGATCCTTTCCGCTTCCACATCGGGGTCCTCTTTCCCGGAGGAGTATCCACTGTCCCTGAATATATATAACGAATCAAGTGCCCTGTAATCAACCTCAAGGCAGCCTGCAAGTTCAAATTTGTCGTTAAGATGGTGGGTCCCATGATTGGTGCATATATAGCCGGTACTGGACACCTGTCTCCCTGAGCAGGAAACACAGAGTATAATTGTTGAAAATATGATGGCTGTATGTAGTATTCTGTACCGCATTTCTCTTTTTTTGGTATGTATTATTTTTCAAGGCTCCTGTCAAAGAATGCCATCATGTCTTCAAGCACCGACCTGCAAAACGCCCAGTCGTGTACCTTGTATTTTTTTTCAATATAATGAAGTTGTATTGTACCCGATCCCCTGTCAAGCTGTTTCAAACGTATGGCCATCAGGCGTGACTGTTCAACAGGAACCCTGTTGTCCTTGCCCCCGTGTGCCAGGAATATGCTGTACTCTTTAAGGCTGTCGGCCATGTTTATAAGGTTATCCTTTTCCTTCCATCTCTGTGTATGGTCACCGTGTTTTCCGTACACGAAAGCAAATATCCGACCCCTTGTTAATGACTGCTTATCATAATAGCCTGCCAGGCCTGCAATGGCACTAAAGTATTCCGGGTACCTGGCTGCCGCCATAAAAGCACCCCGCGCACCCATGGCAAAACCGCATATAGCGGTCTTATCCTTATCATGTGCAATGGCGAAGGTATTTCGCAGGTAAGGAATAAGCACATCACCGATCCACAGTGTGGCAGGTATACCGTCCCATTTTAGTTCAGTTTCAGGGAAATATTCCGTTTCATACACGGTTCTCCTGGTATTGGGGGATACAATGACCATCCCGTACCGGTCCGCGTACGACTCGATGGCAGTATTGACCCGCCAGTCAGACATGTTCCCGGTATACTCGGGCAGGGCGATCAGCACCCTGCTGTTGTCACCCGGTTTGAATCCCTCTGGGAAGTAAACCTGTATGCCAGTCTCTTCTTTACTGTTATGTACATTGTAAGGTACCTTCAGGTCGTATATCCATTTCCCCGGAACCACGGTCCCCTTATATCTAAAAACCCTGCTTTCAGTACACCCCAAAAGAACAATAACTGAAAGTATGAATACCATTGTTTTATATCTCATTTCATTACCACCCGGTACAGGAATATAATATATACGGAAGCACATAAAAGACTACAAACTCGTGGTAATATTTCAAGAAAGAAAATACATATTATTCATTCTTTGGAACATTTTTGCCACAGAGGCACCGAGTCACAGAGGATTATAATATCATTCTTTTTATTCCTCTCTGCAAAGTCGATTCATTGAAATTAATTAAAAGTCCAACCTTTTTTCCAGTTATTTTTAAATACGATAACAATTGTGCATGGAATACCTTATCCACCCTGTCGACCGCCTTTATTTCAATTATAATTGTATCTTCTATAATCAGGTCGATCCTGTGATAACCCAATCTTACTCCCTTGTATAATATTTCCTTTTTCACCTGTCTTTTATACTCTATATCCTTATTATTAAGTTCAATGCATAAAGCATTTTCATATATTGATTCTAAAAGTCCGGGCCCTAAATTACGATGAACTTCAATAGCACACCCAATTATCTTGTCCGTGATGCTATTCAAATATGAAATATAACTCTCCATATCATCCTCCGTGTTTCTGTGTCTCCGTGGCTGCGTTCGAGATATACCCCTCTTCCTTCATGCTGAGATAAGAGGTATTGCTGATGATGATGTGATCGATGAGGGGAATGCCAACCAGCTTTCCCGCGTCGTTGAGCCTCCTGGTGGTATGAATGTCATGGGGGGACGGGGTAAGTATCCCTGACGGGTGGTTATGGGCAACGATCACCGACGACCCTGACTCACGAATGGCTTCACGAAATATCTCCCTGGGATGAACGATGGTTTCTGACACCGTTCCAACCGATACCCGGCTCTTGCGGATCACGTGATTCTTGTTGTTCAGCACCAGTACCCAGAACTCCTCCTTGCGGGAGCAGGCCATTTCACCGTGTAAGATCCTCCAGGCCTTCTGCGGACAATCAACGGGTGAACTGACTTCCCTCGGCAAAAGCAGGCGTCTGCCAAGCTCTATGGCTGCCTGCAGCCGTATGGCTTTCTTTATCCCAAGACCGCTGATAGAAGCCATTTCCCGTACGCCGGCCTGGTACATGTCGTCCACGCACACAAATTGTTTCATCACGTCCATGGAAACTTCCAGTACATCTCTTTTCCTGGATCCAGTTCCAATAATGATAGCCACCAGCTCATAATCGGCAAGCACCCGTATGTCTTCCCCGTTTTCACATCGCTGTAAAGGCATTTCCTGTATGCCGTTTTTCACCATTGCTTTCATCTACTCTTCATCCTCGCACGGCCCCTTTCAAGAGCCACGTAATAACATATACCGTTACCCATACATACGACGAAATACTGCCAGACAGAAAAAAAAGTTTCATTTTTCCAAAAAAAAGAAGCCCCCATTCACTCCTCACTCCTCACTTTTCACTTTTCACTTTTCACTTTTCACTATAACCCGACATACCGTAATACAAAATAAGCTTGCGAAACATGGCAGCACATATATACTATCTCAAGCATCTATACCCGGAGGAGATCATGCCTGAAGATATATACAGGGAACTTTCAAAAAAACTGCTTCTTGAACAGTCCACGCTGCTGCCACAAATATGGGCAGCTGTGGCTGACCCGGCAGACGCGGCCATACTGAATGCCGCACCTGGCACCGTGGATGAGATTGCGGGATCTCTCGGCATGGATACCAACGAGGTGGAAGAACGACTGCAGGCATTGTACATGCGTGGGGCCGCCTTTGAAAAGACACGTGATGGGAAGACCACCTGGCGAATGCCCCGCAATATCGTGCAGTTCCATGACGCCTCACTTCTCTGGAAGGATATCCCTTCATCCCTGGTTTCCCTGTGGGTTGCATTCATGGAGACAGAGTATCCCGAACTCTTAAAGCTGGTAACCACCCATGGCATCCCTTCATTCATGCGGGTGGTCCCCATAAATGTAAGCCTTGAACCGCAAAGCCAGGTACTTGCAGGAGAAGATGCCCGGAAAATGGTAGAAGAAGCGGAAAAGCTGGCAGTGGTGAACTGCGTGTGCAGGCTTTCAAAGAATAAATGTGATGCACCCCTGGACGTATGCCTTCAGATAAACCGTGGCGCAGATTATACCATCAAACGGGGTACCGGCAGGGAGATCAGCCGTGAAGAGGCAATGGATATACTCAGAAGATCAGAAGAGGCCGGCCTTGTACACCTGGTGGAGAACAAGCTGGGGATGGGAAACGCCATATGCAACTGCTGCAGCTGCTGCTGCGAGATGCTCAGCTTCGCGGGCAATGCACCAACAGCGGGGGTACTGGCAAAGAGCCGGTTCGAAGCACTGGTTGATGCCGCAGCATGTACCGGGTGCCAGTCATGTGTTGACATCTGCCCAATGCATGCCATCTCCATGAAGAACGACGTGGCGTACGTATCGCCCGCAGCCTGTATCGGCTGCGGCCTCTGTACCACGGAATGTCCCGACAACGCCATCAGCCTGAAAGAGGTGCGCCCGAAGGAACATATTCCTTCATAAAAAAAATACGGCTCTGTTCGCTTTTCACTCTTCACGTATCCGTGTCCACCTGCGTTTATCTTCGGTAATAAAATATTATACTTGCATCGAAAGTACCAATTTCATACATTTTCCCCATGGATGAATCATGTGACATCAGAAAGCTGAACATGCAGCGGCTTACCCAGTCGGTAAAGGGATCCGGATGAGCGGCCAAGATAGGTCCGGGTGACCTTGAAGAGGTAATGCGGGGTCTTGACGTCCCCGTTGATGTAAATGTGCTGGTAGGCACCGGCTCCAGTGATGACGCGGGGGTATACAGGCTCAACGACGAAACCGCCCTTGTGCAGACCCTTGATTTTATAACCCCCATCGTTGATGACCCTTACATCTTCGGGAAGATAGCCGCGTGTAACAGCATATCCGACGTGTACGCCATGGGGGGTATTCCCCTTACCGCGATGAACATCGTATGCTTTCCCACCGGCAAGTTTTCGCTGGACGTTCTGCAAAAGACACTACAGGGAGGGCTGGATGTATTAAAAGACACCGGTGTCCAGCTGCTGGGCGGCCACAGCGTTGATGATGAAGAATTCAAGTACGGCCTTTCAATAACCGGTACGGTGCACCCCAACAAAATACTGCAGAATCATGGTCTCAAGCCCGGGGATGTCATCATTATCACCAAGCCACTTGGAACCGGTGTGATCAGTACGGCAGTGAAGGCGGATGCAGCCGAAGACGATCATATCGATGAATTCATTAAAACAATGATACAGGTAAATAACGTCATGGCAGATATTGGCGACCTGTCCTTTATCCACGCCTGCACTGATATTACCGGTTTCGGTTTCACCGGCCACCTCAGGGAAATGCTTGCCGGTGATCAGCTCGAGATCAGGGTTGATGCCGGACACCTCCCGCTCTTGCCGGGGGCCACCGAGTACGCAGGCCTTGGTCTTATACCGGCAGGCATGTACCGCAACAGGGACCACGTTGGTACCCTCTGCCATGTCGGCAGTAGTGTGCCCCGCGAGATAGCCGATATCGCGTATGATCCCCAGACATCAGGCGGCCTGCTTATCGCGGTTGCCGAAAATGACGCCCGGCCGCTGCTTGAACACCTGCACCGCGGGGGAGCTGAACACGCCCGCGTAGTAGCAACCTGCCATAAAAGCGATACCCCTGCCATAAAGCTGTCCTAACTCATTCACCCTTCACTTCTCACTTATCCGCATTTAATGAATATTATATTTGACATCTTGATTTTGTACCGCAATCTGTTATCATATTCATAATAAAATACATGGAAGTGGATGAGATCTGGTGGTCTCCGCGGTCTTCAAAACCGCAGGCTGCATGAGAGTGCAGCGGCAGGTTCGATTCCTGCTCCTTCCGCATTAACGACACATGAACGATATAAACCAACAACTACGGCAGATACCCCAGGTTGAACAGCTGCTGACAGGCGAGCGGGTCAGCCCCTTCATTGATGAACTGGGACACCCTGTAGTGCGCCATGTCATCAGGAAAACCCTTCAGCAGTACCGTTCCAGGATACTGGAAGGTGAAGCATTTGATCAAAATACGCTTATTGACGAAATCATTCATGAGTGCCGCACAAGAAAGCTTGAAAAGCTGCAGCGGGTGATAAACGGTACCGGCGTCATGATACACACCAACCTTGGACGTGCCCCCCTTGGAAAAAACATTACCGACAGCCTGTCCCAGACACTGTCAGGCTACTGCAACCTGGAATTTCACCTGCCTTCGGCAAGCCGGGGGAAGCGGGGCGGTTTTGCCGAAGAACTCATCTGCCATCTCACCGGTGCCGAAGACGCGCTCATCGTAAACAATAACGCCTCCAGCGTATTCCTGGTGCTGAACCAGTTCGGCAGCGGCAGGGAGGTTATCGTGTCACGGGGTGAGCTCATTCAGATCGGCGGCGGGTTCCGCATCCCCGACATCATGGAGCAGACCGGCGCACGCATAGTGGAGGTGGGCACCACCAACATCACCACCCTGGACGACTTCAGGATGGGCCTCACAGACCAGACGGCAATGATACTCTCGGCCCACCAGTCAAATTTCACCATGGAGGGATTCGCCGCCATGCCCTCGCTTTCCGAGCTGGCAACCCTCGCCAATGAGGACATGTTGCTGTACCGGGACCTGGGCAGCGGCAACCTGGTTGAGAACGAACGTCTTCCCCGCCCCTTCGAAGTGACCGTGGGGCAGGAGCTGAAAGAGGGGCCTCACCTGGTCAGTTTCAGCGGTGACAAGCTGCTTGGCGGCTGCCAGGCGGGGATAATCGTTGGAGAACGAAACGCCATTGCCGCCCTGAGAAAAAATCCCCTCATGCGAATGCTCCGGGTTGACAAGATAACCTATTACATTCTCCAGGAGACACTGCTGCAGTACGCTAATAACAGTTTTGACAATGTATATCTATGGAACATTATTTTGCAGGACGTGAAAACCATACAGCGGCGGGTAAACCGTTTCCTGCGGTCCCTTGCGGGTCATCCCGTCCGAACACATATAACGAAGATACCACTTGAAAGTACCTATGGCGGGGGGGCCATGCCGGCCAAAACGATTCCGTCATCGGGGATTGCCATTATGCCGCCTGTACCATCCGCTGACAGCCTGTACAACCACCTGCTGCGCGGCAATCCCCCCGTTGCCGGGTATATCGACAATGACCGGGTCATCATTGATTTTCGAACAATATTTGACAGTGATCTTCCTGATCTTCGGAAGGTGCTTGAAACTATCGAAGAACCCGTTAAAAAATAGAGTTCATGAAACAAAGGCGCACACATTGATAATATTCTGTTGACTTTTCAGCAACCTGCTGATATTCATTCAACAGGCTGCAAAAAAACATATCGGACAGGTTTTCACTATGGGATTACTCACGCCTAATGTCGACAAGCTGATAGAAAAGAATGATGTCGATAAGCTGCTCCAGCTTATACACCACAAAAAACCGGAAATAAGGCTCAGCTCCTTTCTTGCACTGGCCCGTAACAGTGACGAGAAGATACTGGGTGAACTGAGAAAGCTTTTAAAGGATCCTGATCCACGGGTTCGCACAATAGCCACCCTCAAGTTCGGGGAACTCGGCGACGAAGAGATTTTGGAACATTTTCGTTCGATAATCATACATGGATCACAGCGGGACAAGATCGAGGCCCTGCGGGTCCTTTCCGAAAGGGGCCATACCGAGGATATCGAAATATCAAAGATACTCTACATGGCCTACCGGGACAAGAAGATGATGGTAACCATTGAGGCAATGCGAACAATGGGAGCCATCAGGGACAGGTACTCCGTCCCCCATCTCGTTGACGCCCTGGACAGCAGGCATTACCAGATCAGGCTTGAAGCCACGAAGGCACTTGGCCAGACAGGCGACGAGGCATCCATCGAACCGCTTGTAGGCTGCCTGGTGGACAATCACCCGGAGGTACGCAAGGCCGCCCACGAGGCCCTGAAAAATATCGGCACCAAAAAAGCATTGGACGCCATAAACGACGCCCCCTTCATGCTGCTGGTGAAAAAGATGACCGAGGGCGGCGCCCAGAGAGAAGAGACGGTACGGCAGATGGGGCAGAAAAAGATACACGAAGGTATACCCCTGCTGATGAAGGCGTGTTCCGACGAGTACAAGTCGGTAAGAATGGAGGCGGCCCGTTCCATTGGTCTTCTCAGGGACAAGACGGCAACCCCTTCGGTGGTGAAACTGCTTGATGATGCCTATTACGACGTCCGCCTTGAGGCCGTGCGAACACTGGAAAAACTTTTCGATGTGCGGGCGCTCAAGGGTATTGAGAACGCACTTGAAGATCCCAACAAGAACGTGCGTGACGAGGCACGGGTGGCCTATTATTCGCTGAAATCCAGGCTTGAGAAGGTGCACCAGAAACTGTAAACGGGGGTACCATGATACTGGGTTTTGACATAGGCAATTCCAACACCGTCATGGGGGTCTATCCCTCCGATGACCCTGCCCCGGCCAGGGAATACAGGTATACAACCTCGCGGACAAGCCCGGGGGACGAAACAGCCGCGCTGATCATGTCCTTTATACGTGCGCAGGAGCTGTTTGAGAAGGCCCGCTCACACATACGCGGCATCGTTGTGTCCAGCGTGGTACCGGAACTGAACCGGATGTACCAACAGATCTCCACCAGGTATTTTAACATTGAACCCGTAATCCTTTCAAAAGACTCCAAAACCACCATAACCATTACCTACGATGACCTGGGACAGCTTGGCGTGGACAGGATAGTCAACGCGGAGGCGGCATACAGGCTGTACGGGGACCATTGTATCGTCATAGACATGGGCACCGCCATGACACTGAGCGTGGTTTCCGCAAACGGGGTATTCGAGGGAGGGCTTATCGCTCCCGGCCTGCAGACTGCAATAAATGCCCTTTCTGAAAGGGCTTCACAGCTTTTCGCGGTACCGGTAGTAAAACCATCGTCAATCATAGCTAAGAATACCCGGGATGCACTCATTTCAGGCTTTTTTTACGGCTGGAAGGGCATGATCGATGGATTTGTAGCAAAAATAAACGAGGAAACCTCCCGAACCCACAGGGTTATCCTTACCGGCGGCCTTTCATCAACAATAGGCCCGCACCTGGAAGGTGATATCAAACTTGATGCACAACTCACCATGAAAGGCCTCAAATTACTGTACGAATTAAACAAGTAGCCTCTCTCTGTCCATATAATCCTCACTGTTCACTCTTCACTTTTCACTACATAAAAACATATACAAAACCACATAAATGTACGAATAAGTGAATAAATCGGGGAAAAATGTTTACTTATCCACAATGTTATCCACACTATCCACATTTTGGAAGTAAAATTACATTAATTTACTACATTAATTTCATTTGGCTTTTCATTAGTTAACTAATCGTTAAAACTTGGATTTCGGCACACGTTATTCGTCCAGTGCGACTACTGTAAGTACTGATTGCATCAGTGGTAAGAGCACAACTACTATTTTAACTTTTTTTCAGCTCCCATTACACCCGGTAAATGATTCAATATATTTCACAATATCAAAAATTAATTTTTGTCAAATTATGTGTATATGTGGACAATTTATGCATCGTCTTTGGCCGCATTATTTTCATTGCCATTGGTGTAAAATACTTGCAAATTTAGCCGATTTTATTCACTATCAGCATGTTATGTCATATTAAAAATACAGTGTGCGAGGACATATGAGCAACTATGAACGATATTCACGGTACCTTGTTCGTTCTGTTGATCACATTTTTAAGAATTTCCTGAGTGACAGTTCCATTGAAGAGGTATTTGAGTCTCAATCAGACAACGAAGATCCCATCGTATCCATCGAGCTTGACGGTTCACTGCGTGGAGAGCTGGTTATAAACCTGCCCCTTACAACACTTAACATGCTTACAAAGCGAATTGTCCCGTCGGTAAGAAAAAATTCCATGAAGAGACATCATCCGGATGTGGCCGGCGAGATCGCCAATCTCATCGCGGGAACCTTTGTGAACCAGCTTCAGTTCGTGCGGCACAATGTCCGCCCATCCGCCCCCGAATACAACGACGATCCGCTTTCCATAAAAGCACTTTATGAGAATATAAACCTGTCCTTCAGTTCCAGGTTCGGCGGGTTTGACGTGGATCTCTATTTCCAGGAAAACCCGGAAGAACTGGAATAATG
This sequence comes from uncultured Leptospiraceae bacterium, assembly GCA_964345775.1. GTDB lineage: Bacteria > Spirochaetota > UBA4802 > UBA4802 > UB4802 > M55B154. The sequence goes on from CAYFSO010000016.1 coordinate 25,516, forward strand.
CTGCATACCGTCGATATTCTGCTCATATTCGCGTATTTCGCGGCCAGTTTCATTATCGCCGTGTATTTTTACCGTCGCGCGGGTAAAAATACCGAGGAGTTTTTCCTCTCGGGCCGCAATCTTCCCTGGTGGATAGCCGGAACCGCCATGGTGGCAACCACCTTCGCCGCTGATACCCCCCTGGCCGTCACCGAGCTGGTTGCAAAGAACGGCATAGCCGGCAACTGGTTGTGGTGGAACATGGTGGCGGGAAGCGTCCTCACCGTGTTCTTCTTCGCAAGGCTGTGGAGACGGGTGGGGGTGCTTACCGACGTGGAATTCATAGAACTGCGCTATTCGGGCAGGCCGGCGGCTTTTTTACGCGGATTCAAGGCGGTCTACCTGGGACTTTTCATGAACTGCATCATAATGGGCTGGGTAAACCTTGCACTTGCAGAGATCCTCACCCATATTTTCGGGATAGAGCAGTCAATGCTGATCCTAACGGTGGTACTATGTATGCTGGTGGTAGGCATATACTCCGCCATTGCCGGCCTCTGGGGGGTGGTGGTGACCGACTTTTTCCAGTTCATCATCGCCATGAGCGGCTGTATCATCCTGGCTTTCATAGTGCTTGACCTTCCTGCCGTTGGCGGCATAGCAGGCCTCAAGGCCGCCCTGCCCGCCGAAGTGTTCAGCATGGTACCCGATATAACCCAAAACACGACGGCTGCGGCGGGAGGCATACTCACCCTTGGTTTCGGGGCCTTTCTCGCGCATATATTCGTGCAGTGGTGGGCCTCCTGGTATCCCGGGGCCGAACCCGGCGGCGGTGGCTACATAGCCCAGCGCATGATGTCTGCAAAGGACGAGCAGCACTCCATGCTTGCAACCCTGTGGTTCACCATAGCCCATTACGCCCTTCGCCCGTGGCCCTGGATCATCGTGGCCCTGGCATCACTGGTGCTCTATCCCGACCTTGATCCCGGGGCACGAAGAAGCGGGTACATCCTGGCCATGCGTGACTACCTGCCCCCGGGCCTGCTGGGGCTGCTGATCGCCGCCTTCCTTGCGGCATACATGTCTACAATATCCACGCACCTGAACTGGGGCAGCTCGTACCTTACCAACGACCTGTACCGCAGGTTCGTGCAGAAAGACGCCACCGAGGCCCATTACGTGGTGGTCTCCCGCGTTATCACCCTTCTGCTGGTGGTGGCATCCAGCCTCATCATCCTGGTAATGAACAGCATCTCCGGTGCCTGGGCCTTCATCATTGAATGCGGTGCCGGCCTGGGACTGGTACTCATACTGCGCTGGTACTGGTGGCGCATTAACGCCTGGTCAGAGATGGTGGCCATGGTGGCCCCCTTCGGCGGCGTTGTCATATCCCGTTTCGTGCTTCACATAGCCTTTCCCGAGAGCATGTTCTTCATTGTTCTCTTTACCACTGCGGCATGGATCATCGCCACCCTGCTTACCCGGCCAACCCACGTGGACACCCTCGACCGTTTCTACGTGAAGGCATCACCCGGCGGGGCTGGCTGGAAGAGCTATCGCAGCTCCCTCCAGCAACGAAAACCCGAATTACTCCTGCAAACCCCTGACCCGCTGCTCCCGTCATTTTTCTACTGGATCATCGGTATAATCGCCACCTACTCCTCGCTATTTGCCATAGGGCATCTCATCTTCGGAGAATACCTGAAAGGCTTCTCCCTCACCGCCGTGGTGGTGGTCTCCTTCGCCCTGCTCTACTACCTGCTCAACCGGCAATCTAAAACCATATGAACGTAACGATCCTGAAAGGATCACACCAGGGGCGATAAGCGTATATTTCCCTGATCTCGTGTTCACTTGATCATACCAGAATTTTCTATGTCGATGTGTAATATCAGTTTATGTAAGAAAAAATCCCGATAAACAACTTTATTTTGCATAAAATATGGACCATACACAACATTGTTCCCATATTGGGATTATATTATTGACATTATTTCGGGAACAATGTATATTGTAAAAAATGAGGGTAATAGCACGGTCGACATTGATTGATTTTTACAGTAGATACCCGGATTCGAAAGCTGCTCTCGAAAGCTGGTATCATGAAGCAAGGCACGGTGAGTGGAGCACTCCAGGTGATATAAAGGATAAATATCGAAGTGCCAGTATCATTAATAATAATAGGGTTGTATTTAACATTTGTGGTAATAAATACCGATTAGTCGTAAAAGTTGAATACAAATTAAAGACTATCTTCATCAGGTTCATAGGGACTCATAAAGAGTATGATAAAATAAACGTGGAGGCAATATGATGAGTTTTAAAATAAAGCCAATTCGAAACGAAAATGACTATAACGCCTCCCTGGAGTATCTAAACCAGATATTTGATGCAAAAGAAGGCAGCCAGGAGTGGGATGATAAAGAACTTCTTTCAATATTGATTGAAAGTTATGAAGAGGACAATTTCAAAATTGATAAACCTGATCCTGTTGATGCAATAAAGTTTCGTATGGAACAAGAAAATTTAACACAGAAGGATCTTGTTCCAATAATTGGCAGCAGATCCAGGGTTTCAGAAGTATTATCAGGGAAAAGAACTCTTACTTTAAAGATGATAAGGGCACTCAATAAACATCTGGGGATCCCTGCAGAAATTCTTTTACAGGAAAAAAAACAAGCGGATTTATCTGAATTTGAAGGCGTTGATTTTGAAAAGTTTCCACTCAATGAAATGAAGAAGTATGGAGTTTTAAATGGTTTCGATTCAAATAATATTAAAGACAAAGCTGAAAAAGCGATCAGGTTCCTGATAGATCGAACAGGTGGCACTGACTGTCTACCCGAAGGATTATTCAGAAAATCTCATTCACCAAGAATTAACGCGAATGTCGATCATTATGCCCTGAATGGCTGGTGTCTATCAGTTTTATCAAAAGTAAAAGACCAGAAGATTGATGTTCACTATAATTCAAAGAAGATTAAAATTAGACCCTTTATAAACAATTTGGTCAGCTTAAGTGTTCTAAACAATGGACCCTTAGTCGCAAAAGAATATTTGGCGAAACATGGGATAATATTAACAATTTTGCCACATTTTAAAAATACATACTTAGATGGGGCTTCATTCATAATTAATGATGGTACACCAGTTGTTGCATTAACGTTACGACATGATAGAATAGATAACTTCTGGTTTACTCTTCTTCATGAAATAGCCCATATAAAAATGCACCTGTCAACAGGTGGTTGTATTATAGATGACATGTCTCTTAGGAATTCGAAACATGATCCAGACTCCGAGAAGGAGGCTGATCTATTTGCAGAAAAAGCTTTATTACCAGCTCAATTTGACTTACATCTGAAAAATATAATCTCAAAAGAAGATGTAATTGAGTATGCTTACAATAATAACATTCACCCGGCTATCGTTGCTGGCAGAATACAGCATTATAAAAATAATTACAGGTTATTCTCTAATCTGGTTGGTAGAGGAGAAGTTCGACGGTGTTTCAATTTGCAATAGATATATACAATATTTTTTTAACCTCAGATGAACACGGATAAGTGAAGAGTGAGAAGTGAACAGTAAGCTGAAATAATCCCAATCATCCGTGTCAATCGAGCGAAGCGGGTGGCTGAATATTTGCTCCATAAAACTACTTGACACCGGTCAATTTTCCAATGGAAACTCAACCAGGCCTCCCCGAAACAGTAAGAATTGACATTAACGAGGTACACCGTGGAAGAAAGACCATTACCCACCTTCGAAGAAGCATCACGCATAATGCGTACGGGTATTCAGCCCCTGGGAACTGAAAAAGTTGCCCTTTTTAATCTTTTGCGGCGGGTGATCGCCGAGGATGTGATATCCCGTGACAACATCCCCATGCTGGACAACTCCGCCATGGACGGGTATGCCGTAACAGCCGAAGATACCCGCCAGGCCACCGCCGGCCATCCCGCCACCCTCACCGTCACCGGTGAGATACAGGCAGGAGATGACCCTGGCGGCTATAACCTGGAACGGGGCCAGGCCATTCGCATCATGACCGGGGCGCCCGTCCCCCACGGTGCTGACGCGGTTGTGGAATTCGAGAAGACCTCCGAGGAAGGGGAACAGGTTCACATATATGCACCGTTTAACAGCGGTGCCAACCTGCGCCGTGCGGGCGAAGATATCGCCGAAGGTGACACCGTCATACAAAAGGGCACCATGCTGCTGCCCGCACACATGGGGCTACTGGCCTCGGTGGGCAGGGAGGATGCCCTTGTGTACAGGCGTCCACGGGTGGCCATCATCACCACCGGCAACGAGATAGCAGAGCCGGGACAGCCCCTGGAGAAGGGATGGGTACGAAACAGCAATGCCTACACCCTCTACGGACTTGTGCAGCAGTACGGCGGCATACCAGAGTACCTGGGCATCGCCGCCGACACCCCCGAGGCCACCGCGAAGATGCTTACACGCGCCCTCGAGCACGACCTGGTCATCACCACCGGCGGTGTGTCCATGGGCCGGTATGATTTCGTGAAGGACGTGATGATAGACCTGGGAGTAAACGTCATGGTTGAAAAGGTACTGATGAAACCGGGTAAGCCGTGCGTATTCGGGCTGAAGGACGGGGTCCCCGTGTTCGGGCTTCCCGGTAATCCCGTGTCTACCATGGTATCATTTTTACAGTTCGTACGGCCCGCCATGCTGAAACTCGCGGGGGCCCGCGTTATCGACAAGCCCCGCATAGACGCAATTGCGGCAGAGACCATTAAGAAAAAACCCGACCGCACCCATTTTATACGCGGTTTTTTCCACGTAGAAGGCCAGAGGGTAATAGTATCCACCACGGGGCCGCAGGGATCCGGCATACTCCGCTCGATGGGGCAGGCGAACTGCCTCATAATAGTACCCGTTGGGGTCAGCATGGTGAAGGAGGGAGACCCCGTTACCATACAGCTGATCCATCACGAGGAAATGTAGCCATGGAGAAAAAGGGGATACTCCTGTATTCAGGAGGACTGGACAGCCTGCTTGCCGCCAAACTGCTGCTTGACCAGGGAATTGAACTGCTGGGACTGTACTGCATACTGCCCTTCGTGCCGCCGGATATTGACCCGGAAACCCTGGAAGCCGGCAAACTGGCAGCGCAGATAGACCTGCCGCTGGTGTATCACAGGCTTGGCAGGGATTACCTTGATATCATCAAGGACCCTCCCCACGGTTACGGGAAGGAAATGAATCCCTGCATCGACTGCAAGATCCATTTCATGAAAAAGGCGTCCGATTTGATGCGTGCCGAGAACGCCGCCTTCGTTGCCACCGGGGAGGTTGTGGGCCAGCGTCCCATGTCACAGCTGAAGAACACCATGCGGCACATTGAAAAAGAAAGCGGTTTAACCGACTACCTGCTTCGGCCCCTCTCCGCTCGATTACTGTCACCCACCAGGGCCGAGCGCGATGGCATTGTGAACAGGGAACAGCTGCTGGATTTAAACGGGCGTGGACGAAAAAGTCAGATGACACTGGCCAGGGAATACGGGATCACCCATTACATCTCACCCGCGGGGGGGTGTTTCTTCACCGACCCCAACATAGCCAAAAGGGTACATGACCTGGTAGAGCATTACCCCGGTTTCACCCCCACCGACGTGTACCTGCTTACCACCGGCAGGCATTTACGCATGAACCCGTCTGCCAAGATCATCATCTCCAGGAACAGCGACGAGAATGACATACTGGAGCGTTACAGGGATAACGCTGATTATTTTATTGTGCCATCCTTTACGGGTCCCCTTGCCCACGTGACCGGCACCCTTGATGAAAACACCATGAAGCTTGCAGCAGGGCTTGTTGCCAGGTACGGGAAAACCGAAAAGGGTTCATGCAGCATTGAGATATTCGGGGCGGACGGGAAAAGCCGCCTGGTTGATGCCCCCGGGGCAACAGATGACACATTGATAGACACCATGAGAATATAACGCGGAGGTATTTCATGAAAAAGAAAGTGGTATCATTTCTCGTATCCGGGAGGGGATCCAACTTCAAGACCGTGGCCGAAAAAATACTTTCAGGCTATATACCCGCAACACCCGGCATAGTGCTTTCAAACAAGCCCGGGGCAAAGGCGCTTGAAACAGCCGGTAAAATGGGAATTTCAGCCATGGCAATACCACCCGCTGAATACGGGAACCGGGAAGCCCACGAGGAAGCCCTCATACGGGAACTGGAACGCCATAATACCGACCTGGTGGTGGCCGCCGGCTACATGCGAATACTCACCCCGCATTTCGTGCAGCACTTTGAGCACCGTATCATCAACATACATCCCGCCCTGCTTCCTTCTTTCCCGGGCGTGGATGCCCAGCAACAGGCCTTCGACTACGGGGTAAAGGTAACCGGCTGCACCGTCCATTTCATCGATGAAGGTACGGATACGGGCCCCATAATCCTGCAACGGCCCGTCCCCGTGCATTCCGGCGATACCGTTGAGTCACTCTCAAAACGAATACTGGTTGAAGAACATAAACTGCTCCCCGAAGCGGTTAAACTTTTCTGTGAGGGAAAACTCAAAATAAAAGGCCGCCACGTGTACATACACGGCTAATTTGTACTTGATATTTCGATAAACCTTAATTATAATATAAAAAGAAAACCGTACATCATTCCACACAGGCGACAGGAGGAAATGAATGCTGTATATATCGCTGATAATACTGTACGTGGCAGCAATATTCATCAGTCTTATACTGTTCCACTATTTTCAACTGTTCAGGTCCAAGGAACAATACACTAAGGAAGAGTTGAAGAACGTGATCCCCTCTATTCCCAGGTACTGGGATTCATTGCTTCAGCGGTATTCCATATCCGGGTTCGTATTTTCCCTTCTTGCCGCCACAATACCGGGATTGCTTATCCCGTTCATTTCCCTTGGCTGGTTTTTCCAGTCTGCCATAATTTTCATACTGCTTTTCATCATCCTCCCCTACGTAAGAGGATACATGGAAAACATACGGGTAACCGCACCGGCAGATTACGGTGACGTGATCTCAAATATCTTTATACGGTATACCGATGTGATACTCTATGGTTTCGGGGCCGGCACCCTCAGCTCCATAACCTACCTGTGGACAACCCACAGGGAACTGAGTTTCTTATGGTACATCATAAACGCGGCAGTAATTCTAATTATAATGATCAAATTGCTCATTAATGTCAGCTCCATAAAAGATGAAAAAAATAATTTTTAAGTTGACGGTGTAATATTATCTTTGTACTATTCATGAAGTTGTGACAACACACAGTTTCCGACTAAGAGGGATTATTTACAATAATCCTCTTTTTTATTTGCACAAACATTACATTATTGGGGTATACGCCCAAATGCGCAAGGAGGAGTATTTTATGAAAAAGATCTTCACATTAGCCTTGATCCTTACTGTAACAGTTGCGTTCGTTGCATGTGGTGCACAGCGTGGCGGGATGGTTAAAGGAGAATCCTTTGTTTCTGAAGGTTGGGTTTCTGCTGACATCTTCAGGGTAACAGCCACTGGTGTTCCAAAACCAGGTCTGAAAAACAAGATACAGAGAAGGGGAACATCAAAAGAAGCAGCTCTTATCATGGCACAGAAAAGGATCATCGAAAAATTCGTTGGCGCCAGGATTGAAGGTGCAGCCGGTGCGGCTGACTACGCTTCTACCGGTATAGCAGTAGCAAAAGAATTTGGCGGCCTGGTAAAAGGCGGGACCATTGTAAAAGAGACCTACGACGAAGATGACAACTGCGAAATAGTTTACCAGATAGAGAAAAAAGGCCTGAAAAAAGAAGTTGAAGGCGGCGCGTACCAGTAAAGCTTCATTTCTTTTTCCTTTTTTATCAAAAATACCATGCCATTGTGGCATGGTATTTTTTTGCCCTGCTTCCATCATAAAAAAAGAGGATCAATGAATGATCCTCTTTTTTTACGTTATATATAATATCAATCCCGGCAGCGACCTACTCTCCCACACCGTTACCAGTGCAGTACCATCAGCGATGAGGGGCTTAACTTCTGTGTTCGGAATGGGAACAGGTGTTTCCCCCTCTCTATAACCACCAGGAAATTGTTTTTCTCAAGTGCCTGATCAATAAACAAGAACGTTATCTTTTTGTCAACAATTTTCGCCCCGTTTTTTTCAAAAAATAAATTTTTCTTGTAATCAGGGCAGCAACTGGATGTAGTATAGAATAGTACAGTACATTATTTTTTCAAAAAAAAGTTTTATTTGCCACAGATACACGCAGATGGACACGGATAAGTGAAGGGTGAGCAGTGAAAAATGAACAGGCAATATTAGTATGACTACAACACGCGTAATGCGGTTCACCGTTACCGATGATCTCTCCGGCCAGAGAATAGACATGCTCCTGTCACGCCGGTTCACCTACAGGAGCAGAACCGGCTGGCAGGCGGAGATACGCGGCGGCAATATTCGCATCAACGGGACACCGGGCCGTGTCCCCCATCGGAAAGTAGTGCCCGGTGACGTAATTGAGTACAATGCCGCAGGGCACCGCGAACCGCCGGTTGACGAGAACTACAGCATACTGTATCGTGATGATCACATGGTGGTGGCCGCCAAGCCGGGAGACCTTCCCACCCATCCATCCGGGGCCTATTTCAACAATACCCTCACGCGGCTGATCGAACGGGATACCGGTGAAACCCTGACCCCCCTGCACAGGTTAGACAGGGAAACATCCGGCATCATCATCCTTGCGCGCCACGGGCGACACGTTCACCCGTTACGACGGTCGCTTCTGAACGGGAAAAAGGAGTACACCGCAATTGTTGGCGGCGTTCCCCCGTGGAACAGCATAATGGTACATACACCCCTTGGCCCGGACATCACTTCCGTGGTACGGAAAAAGAGGGTCGCCTGTGACGGTGCTCCCGAATCAGCCCGGACGGAATTCCTGCTGCTCAGGGCGTACAGCCGTCATTCCCTTGTGCGCGCCATATTGCATACCGGGAGGCAGCACCAGGTTCGCGCGCACCTGCTGCACCTTGGGCATCCTGTTATCGGCGACAAACTCTACGGCGGGGACGAGCGCTGGTTTTTGCATTTCATTGAAAAGGGCCTCACCCCCGCACTTGTACAGGCCCTGGGGATGGAACGGTGCGCCCTGCATGCTGAATACTGCACCCTTGTTCATCCCTTTACCGGGGAGAAAATGACTTTTCACGCACCCATGCCCCGTGATATGAATGAGTACATACGTAACGTGGAGGACGTGAATGGCTGAACCCACCATACCCCCAAAAGCGAAGCTCTTTGTAGGCATCCTCACTTCACGGGCAGACCTGCAGGAAAAAGCCGAAACCATTCTGCAGAAAAAATATGGTTCCATAGACTACCAGACCACCCGTATACCGTTTACCAATTCAGAATATTACAATTCCATGGGGGATGCTCTTTTCAAGGTGCTGTATTCATTCAAGAAGCTGGTGAAGCGGGAAAAGATCGTGCCGGTAAAGCTTGCCACCAACAAGCTGGAAAAAAAGCTGTCAGGATCGTCCAGGCGGCTCATCAACATCGACCCCGGCTATATCACCCTCTCAAACGTCTACCTGGCCAGCTGCAAGGAATTCTTCCACCGCACCTACCTGGGAAAGGGTATCTACCTGGAAAACGAATACAAGTACACCGCCAAACGCTTTCACCCCTGGGAATGGACATACCCCGATTACCTCAAACGCGAATACCTGGATTTCTTCCACACCGTGAGAAGTATATACTACAAGCAGCTTAAATCATAATATGTACAAAATAATGCCACAGAGACACAGAGACACAGAGGCGGCCATATATTTTTATATAATTTATCCGGGATTTTTTGTTTTTAATAAGTGAGCATTTTATATCGTTAAAAATATATTTATTCAATACAGAAATTACGAAACAATTATTCTATTCATAACTGAACTGAAGCTATCCGTCAACTCTGTAACTCGGCGTCTCTGTGGCCACCAGTCAGTAACCCATATAATCATACGGCACCTGCAGGTTCTCTTTCAGGTACCTGGTGTTGAGCCTGCGCAGCATGGCTTTCAGCTCTTTATTATCAGGTTCATCCCGCAGCAGTTCTTTTGTCATCTTTATGGCGCTGTTATAGTAACGCAGCTCGTTGTAGCAGCGGATCATTTTCAGCTTCACGTCCCGTGAATCGTCCTTGATATCAATGGCCCGGCCGTAGGCCCGCAGCGCCTGCTTGAACTCGCCGTAGTACTTGTGAATGTCTCCAAGGGCAACGGCAGCCTCGTAGAAATCCTTCTTCTTCTGCAGTGCCCTTTCAAGGTTCTCGATGGCCCTGCTTCCCCGCTCCACGTGATAATGGGCCATGCCTATGTAATAGTAGGTGGTGTGCGACTCCCTGCCGAATTCCCTGGCGTTCTTGAAATTTTTAATGGCAGCCGAGTACTCCTGCAGCTTGAAATGCACCAGCCCCCGTTTATAGTAGGCCTCGGCGAAGTTCTCCTTGCTTTTAATGGCACGGTCAAGGTATTCCGCCGCCTTTTCGAACGCCCCCGTATCGTAATACAGTGAACCCAGGTTGAAATTGATAAACGGGTTGTACGGGTTAACCTCCAGTGCCCGCAAGAAGTGCTTTTCGGCAAAGTGGTACTGGTGCAGCCTGCAGTAAAGGTTGGCCAGGCTGTTATGGGCCCGCGAATAGCTGGGTGACAGGCGAATGGCCTCGAGATAGGTTTCGGCAGCCCTGCGGTAATTCCCGGCATTCTCCATGAGCACCGCCCTGTAAAAGTAGATCTCCTTCGAATGATCATCGGGATAGTCTTTCTTGTATTCCTGTACCATGCCGTACAGGTTTTTGAAGCGCTTCCCCAGGTACAGCTCCCGCATGCGCACCAGTTTTCTGCTCTTCTGGTATTCCTTCTCATACTCCTGGTAAAGCTGCTGTCTCTTCTCATCCCCGCTTTTTTCTTCGCCGGGCGTATCATCTGCCATGACAACCCCCTGCCATGCAATGACAAGACAGAGTACCATGATAGTCATATATCTGTATCTCATACTGGTTCCCGTTTTTTAATAATTGATGTTGTAATAAGATACGTTTCATTTTACCGGGGCGTCAAGAAGAAAGTGTTGTTGAGTGAAAGGTGAGAAGTGAAGGGTGAGGAGTGAAAAAAACGGGTGCGCCCGAAGCGTCACCCGTTTCTCTTACTCTTTACTATTCACAACTCACGACTTACTGTTCACACTTCACTTCTCACTTCTTAATTCTTTCCTGCTCACTCATCACTTCTCACTCTTCACGCAACTAAATAAATATCTGCGCCTGCACAACAACGCCACGGTTGATGGTGTGACCCTGGTCTTCTATAGGATAGTTGTACTCGATC